>RFNG01000054.1 GCA_009927275.1 Sphingobacteriia bacterium
AACCGAGCGAAGCGAGCCCGGAGTAGCCCGGGCCGAAGGCATCGCCCAAAACATTCTAATTAGTCAAAAATAAAAATCCTAATAAGAAGACATCGCCCTAATTATATTCTTTATGTTATTTTATATTTGGATCTTAACGCATCGCCCCTGCAACCGACTGAGGCTTTTATTAATTTTAATTAAACCAAAACCATTCAATTAAAAAAACTGATGTTGTTTTGCTATAAAATGTAGCTTTGATATGAATCCTTTCTAGTAGCTTTGTATTATGGAAGCAGATAGCGCAGATTTACAAAGTTCAGACCAAGAGCTTGAGCGCGCCCTGCGCCCACTAGCCTTTGATGATTTTAGCGGTCAAGAAAGTGTAGTTGATAACCTGCGCATTTTTGTGGCTGCTGCCAAACAACGTCAGGAAGCTTTAGATCACGTACTTTTGCACGGTCCACCCGGTTTAGGAAAAACAACCCTAGCCCATATTGTAAGCCATGACCTTGGGGTAAACCTTAAGGTTACCAGTGGTCCTGTGTTGGATAAACCCGGAGATTTAGCAGGTTTATTAACCAATTTAGAGCCTTTTGATGTACTCTTTATTGATGAAATTCACCGCCTTAGTCCCGTAGTAGAGGAATACCTTTATTCGGCTATGGAAGACTATAAGATTGATATAATGATTGATACCGGGCCCAATGCCCGAACCGTACAAATAAAATTAAACCCTTTTACCCTAATTGGTGCCACAACGCGCAGTGGTTTGTTAACGTCACCCTTAAGGGCACGTTTTGGTATTACCAGCAGGTTACAATATTACAATGCCAAAGTGCTTACCGGTATTGTGGAGCGTAGTGCCGCAATATTACAAATACCCATTGAGGATGATGCGGCATATGAAATTGCCCGTCGTAGCCGGGGCACACCTCGTATAGCAAATGCACTTTTACGACGCGTACGCGATTTTGCACAAATAAAAGGTCGAGGGGTAATTGATATGCCGATTTCAAGTATGGCGCTTAGAGCCCTTCATGTGGATGAACATGGCCTTGATGAAATGGATTTACGTTTTTTACGTTGTATAATTGAAAAATTTAAAGGTGGCCCCGTAGGCATAAACACCATAAGCACTGCTGTGGGCGAAGAACCCGGAACCCTTGAAGAGGTATATGAGCCTTTTTTAGTACAGGAGGGTTTTATAATACGAACACCCCGTGGCCGTGAAGCTACCGATAAAGCCTACCAACATATTGGTTTAGAAAAACATAAACGCCTGGGCGGTTTATTTGGTTAATTATACTATGTTTCACTGGCTGTTACGAACCCTTCCGCGTCCGCTTTTAATTCGCTTAAGTCTTTGGTTTTCAAAACTGGCACCCCTTTTGTATTATGGGCAGCGCTACGAAGATCCAATTAGCGGACAAACCTACCGCAAATTTTTACCCTATGGTTATGAGGGCCGTGCTAAGCGTAAAAATGTACTTTGTCCAGGAACTCTTTCTTTAGAACGGCACCGCCTGCTCTGGTTATTTTTAAAACGGCATAGTAATTTTTTTACATCAAATCTTAATGTATTGCATATAGCACCCGAACAGTGCTTTTATAAACGTTTTAAAGCAATGCCTAATCTTACCTATACCACAGCCGATTATAACAGCCCCATTGCCGATTTACATTTTGACTTGCATAAGGCGCCCCTACCCGATAACAGTTATGATGTAATTTTTTGCAACCATGTATTAGAGCATGTAGAAAATGACATGCAATGTATACGAGAATTATTTCGCATGATGAAATGTGGCGGCTGGGGGGTATTTCAAGTACCGCTTGACACCTCACGCGAAACTACTTACGAAGATGATCGCATTACCAGTCCCGAGGAACGTGCTATTCATTTTTGGCAAAAAGATCATGTACGTTTATATGGCCGCGACTTTCCTTTACGTTTAAAAGCTGCTGGGTTTAATGTAATTGCATATAATATGTGTGAAGCGCTAGGACCTGAAGCCGTTGAGCGCTATCGTCTTCCACAGGGCGAAATCATTTACCTGTGTTGTAAAGATTAATGTTATGACTGAGCGATTTAAACGCATGTTGCAATGTATAGAAACTGCTTTTAATACACGTCAAGATCCGCATCAGATACAGGTTAATACTTCACAGCGCAAAACACTTGAAGACTTGCATCCAAACTGTTTAAGTGCCATTGAAGATGATGATGGGCCTTGGATATGGGCTTTAATGTTTCCTACACGCATTGAACTTGCTGATGCTTTTATACAAGGTAAAATCAACGAAAATCAATTACTTTGCAATGCTCCTGTAAGTTCACTACAGTCTTTATACTTATGTTCTGTAACAGCATTACCAGAAATTCGAAACCAAGGCAAAAGCTATGCGCTTTGCCTTAAAAGTGCAAAAGCACTGTGTGCAGATTTTAATATTTGTGAACTACTGGTTTGGCCTCACAGTGTTGCCGGATTAATGTTGGCTCAAAAATTACAAAACAGTTTACAATTGCCATTACGCGTTAAAGACTTTAATAAATTTTAAAATTTATAATTGAAATTCAATCCATTTTTTATCCCTTAAAATAAAAATGAAAAGCAAAAGCAGCCTAAACTAAATTATAGATTAATTTTATAATTGAAAGCAACCAAAAATTTAAATTGAGTGCCCAACACAAACATAGCGCTTTAATAAAATATTTTGGCTGCATCAACCAATTGCGAAATTACTGCTGAATCTACAAGAGTACTGGTATCACCAAGATTTTCAAAATCGCCAGTAGCAATCTTTCGAAGTATGCGGCGCATTATTTTACCGCTTCGCGTTTTAGGCAAACCTGGAACTATAATTATTTTATCAGCTTTTGCAATGGCTCCAATATGGTGTTGAAGTGTGGCATTAATTTCAGTAAGAAGCATGGTTGTATTATAATTGTTGGCAGCACAAATTACAAAAGCTATTATTGCTGTACCTTTTATGTCGTGGGGAATACCAACAACTGCACTTTCAACAACTAAAGGATGATGGTTGAGGGCATTTTCAAGTTCAGCGGTTCCCAATCGGTGACCACTAACATTTAAAACATCATCTACACGCCCGGTAATACGATACATTCCGTTTGTATCACGATAAGCACCATCACCTGTAAAATATAAATTTGCATACATGCTAAAATAGTTTTCACGACAGCGCTGATGATTGCCAAAAGTGGTTCTTAAAATGCCTGGCCAAGGAAATTGCAAGCACAAATTACCCTGAACTGTTTCGTTTGCTGAATTTAGCACATGACCGTGTTCGTTAACAAGCACGGGTTGTACACCGGGTAAAGGATAGGTTGCCCATGATGCGCGTTCGGGACCAATACCGGCTAAATTTGAAATTAAAATACCTCCGGTTTCGGTTTGCCACCAGGTGTCCACTACAGGACATTTGTTTTTTCCAACCTGCTTTTTATACCAGTTCCAGGCTTCTTCATTAATGGGTTCACCAACGGTTCCTAAAACACGTAACGAATTTAAGTTAAAGGGTTGCAGCGGCTCTGTCCCAAGTGCCATTAAACTTCTAATGGCTGTAGGTGCCGTATAAAAAATATTTACACCATAGGTATCTATAATTTCCCAAAACCTGCCGGCATGCGGATGGGTTGGAATACCCTCAAACATTACTGTAGTAGCGCCCGCCAACAAGGGTCCATATAACAGGTATGTATGACCCGTAATCCAGCCCAAATCTGCGGTACAAAAATGCACTTCGCCCTCACGGTATTGAAAGACCTGTTCAAATGTGTACTGTGCCCAAATCATATATCCGGCGGTAGTATGTACTACGCCCTTTGGTTTACCAGTACTGCCAGAGGTATATAAAATAAATAAGGGGTCTTCGGCCTGCATTTCAACAGCAGTAAACGTTGTATCCTGAATGGATTCAAGCGCCTTATTTAAATTAATATCACGAGGTTCTGAAAATGGATATGCGCTGTGTGCATGCTGGTAAACTAAAACATGTTTAACGGAACTACAGTGCACTAATGCTTCATCAACAATTGCTTTAAGCGGTATGTGCTTAGCGCCCCGATACGCAAGATCTTGTGTAACAACAAATGTGGCGGCGGCATCATTAATGCGATCGGCAACGGCCTGTGCGCTAAATCCTCCAAAAATTACCGAGTGAATTGCTCCCATTCGGGCACATGCTAAAACGGCAATGGCAAGTTCTGGCACCATGCCCATATATATACACACCCGGTCTCCTTTTTTAATTCCCGCATTGGAAAATACCTGCGCCATATTTTCTACTGCCTGTAACAGTGCTTTATAGGTGTAGCTACGACGTGGTGATGCCGGATCATTGGGTTCAAAAATTAATGCGATACGATTGGCGTGCGTACTTAAATGGCGATCTAAACAGTTTTCTGTTATATTAAGTGTGCCATCTTGAAACCAGTGCACGTGCGGTTCTGTAAAGTTCCAGTTTAAAAGTTTTGAATAGGGTGTTTTCCAAGTAAAACATTGGGCTATGGTATGCCAAAAAGATTCGGGATGATTAATACTCTGGGCATAGGTTTCATGGTAGTGGGCCATGCTGCTTATTCGCGGTATAGATGTTTTCATGTGGCCTGATTATGAGCAAATATGAAATATTTTAAAACTGAATTCCCATTACCAACACATCATCAACCTGTTCTAATGCGCCTTTCCACGCTTCAAATGCTTGCTCTAAAACAATACCCTGTTGCTGTATGGGTAAATTACTATTTTTACATAGGGTTTCACGAAAGGCTTTGTATTTATACTTTTTTTGATTTGGTCCACCAAACTGATCGGCAAAACCATCGGTAAATAAATACACTCCATCGCCCGCATTGAGCTTTATATGTTGTAAATGAAATGGTTTTTCAAATTCGGAAACACCTATAGGCTGTTTACTGGCTTGTAATTCGGTACAAAGGTTATGGCTTATAATCCAAATGGGATTATATGCACCAGCATACCACAAATCTCCTGTATGGCGATTTAATTTTATAAGCGCAACGTCCATGCCGTCTTTTTGATCATTATACGATTGGCTTTTTAAACTGCGTTTAACTTGAATTCGCGTTTCATTTAATATTTCATCCGGCATATTGCAATTTTTATTTAAAACCGCATCGTTAAGCGCATTACAACATATAACGCTCATTAATGCCCCTGGTACGCCATGACCTGTACAATCGGCAACAGCTGCATACACAAATGAATTTGATGCATCGTGTGAAGGAGGCGTGTAAAACCAGTAAAAATCACCACTTACAATATCTTTAGGCTTAAAGAGTAAAAAGGCATTTGGAAAAACAGTATTAAAGGCATCTGGTGAGGGCATGTAAGCTGACTGTATACGTTGTGCATATTGTATACTTTGTGTGATTTCATTTTTTTGGTGTAAAATAACATTACGTTCAAGTTCAATAATGGATTTGGATTGTGCTAGTTCTAATCGGCTTTTAATTTCATTTAATGTTAAACGGTAGCGTGTACGCACTAAAACGCCACTAAAAACTGCAACGGTTAAAACCAAAAGTCCGCCGCCTACGCTATAGTCTTGAATTGTAAGGGTGCTATGGGTATTGTAAAATAGCGTATTGCTTAAAAGTGTTATTATAATAAGTGCTATTGAATATTTAATATCCCAGTATACCAACATGCCAACACCAATAAATAACGCCATATAGGCAAAAGCATGTTTTTGAAAATGCGTAAAATCCATTACACTCCACATGTATGCATTTTGTATGGATATACCACAGGCTAAAACAAAAACAATTTGGAAATTACGTAGCTGGTGAATGGATGTGCTTAAAAGCAATACAGCTGTTATCCCGGATACAGCCATTCTAAATATAAAAAACGGTACAGTATAATCGGGGAGAATAAAATAATCACTAATACACCAAATTAAATTGAGCATTAAGCCCACCCAACAGGTTACAATTTGAAATTTATGTGTAGAAGCGTAAAAAGCTGCATAAACATCTTGATGTGAAATACCAGAATTTGTATTTGGATGTACATTTTTCACAAAACCTATTACCTATAAATTAAGGTATTTTAAATATAATGGTAATTAATTAATAATTACATGTAGAGATGACATTATATCAGATGCTGTAAGGCAAATGCCTTGCAAAATATTTTTATTTGATGGCGAACATCTCTAAACACATTTAATATTTCTTCATCCGTGCCTTTTGCTTTTGCGGGATCTGGAAAATTATAATGCATGGACATTACTTTAGCTGGCAGATAGGGGCAGCTTTCTTTAGCATGATCACATACTGTAATTACAATATCAAAATCTATATGACTAAATTCTTCTATGGCATTTGAGGTGTGATTTGAAATATCTATTCCGTCTTCTTTCATTACTTGAATAGCTTTAAGATTAAGCCCATGCGCCTGTATTCCGGCACTATAAACCTGTACGTTTTCAGCCGCAAAATGTTTTAAGTAGGCTTCTGCCATTTGACTTCTGCAGCTATTTCCTGTGCATAATACCAATACTTTTTTCATACAAACAGCCATAATAAATTAATAATTGTAAATTTTAAATCAAAACCAAAAATTAAATTTAAAACCATTACAGCCGTTGTTATTATTATAGGTTTTTTATGTTTAAGAAAGTATGTTTTCATAAATTAACAACAGCCTCCTCCCGGTTTACAATTTTGATTTTTTGCATGTAAGGTGTTCATATTGATTTTTACTTTTTCGTGAGGCACCCCACAACTATCACTTGCTAAACAAGCTGTAGACAGGCTTACCAAAATAAAATTATTTGCATTAAAAGTAAGTCCATATTTACAAATGGTGTCGTTTTGATATTCCACTTCTATTTCTGCATCTTCTATGTGAAGTTTAGTTTCACTTAAATTAATTATTTGTTTAAGTTTTTCAGGTGCCAAGCGGTGATCCACATCATGGGCCTCCCACAACTGAAAACACACGGTTTTTTCTTTTCTAAGAATTCCCCCGCAATCTATAAAGTGTTTAGTTACTTGGCCTATTTCAGTTACGTGAAAATGGTCTGGCACATGTTTTGCATTTGGCAAAATAAAACTAAGTTTTGAAATGGAATTGAGATGTGCTTTAAATTGTGACAGTAGCATAATTTATTTTTTGTGATTTGTTTTAACTGGTTTTAAATTATTTAGCAACATGCAAGCTTTATAGTATATGATAAAAACAAATTGTTTAGATACATACCTGCAGCCTGCCACGCTTTTTCATTAATACAATAGCAAACCTTGGCACCATTAATTTCTCCTTTAATTAGCCCCGCCGCTTTTAACTCTTTTAAATGCTGCGAAATGGTGCTTTGTGATAAAGGCAACTCATTAACAATATCACCACAAATACAGGTTTGTTTTTTTATTAATAACTGAAGTATGGCTACCCGAGCGGGATGCGCTAATGCCTTAGCATAATTTGCAATTTTATTTTCTTTTAAAGTAAAACCCTCTGTTTTTGTAAACCCCATAGTTTTATAATTACTTTTAATTAATCGTAAAATTACGATTAATGATTGAAATTTTAAAATCAAGGTGTGAATTAATACGTTTAATTATCTTTTAAGCGCTGGTTAATATTATATTTACATAAATAAATTTAAAGCAAACGTATTTTAAAATGAAAAAATTAAAGTTTGTACTGTTGGGTTGGCTGTTATGTGCTACACAGCTGGAATCATTTTATTGCCAACAAGGCTCCATTACCTATCAAACCTTAACAATGGGATATAACAGTTCTTTATACAGGGATTTTGCCACATCACCATTATTTTACCGGGGATCGGGAATTAATTTACAAACGTCTTGGTTAAAATACTTTAACCACCGGGTGCGAATTTTTGAAATGGCATTATTTTACAATAGTATGTCGGCTGATATTCCGGCAAGTAATTACCTTCAGCCAAGTGCATTTGCCACATTTATACAACTGCATTTTAGATACTTGCGATTATGGGATTTTAACCGTTTGTCTAACGAAAAAAGAAACATAAAATTAGGAGGAAGCGTGGTCAACACAACCAATATACGGCCTAATTCGGGTTTATTTAACAATGCCTTGGGTGTTGAAAACATCACCAATATAATGGCTACTTTACAAATTACAAAAGATATTTCAAGAATGACTGAACGCAAAATTAATTTGGGAATTTTTAAACCCGTTTTAAAACCCAAAAAAATGGAATGTAGATTTCAATTAAACGCGGGATTACTAAACGTTAACAGTCGGCCGGGATATGCCTTTTTATATGCTGATGAGCTAAATGGATTAGAAACCGAAGCTTGGATTTTATCAGACTATCGATTGTCTGTAAATGGCTGGCGATTTAATACAGAATTGGAATGGATTAAATATTTACCAAATGGAAATGCTCGAAGTTGGGCGTATGTTTGGGATGCCGCCCATGTACCAGGAAAATTTGAGGCTTTTCAAATGGCGACGCATCAAATTCGTTATACTTTATACTTTAATACTACAAAAAATTAAATATGATACGATTACTCGCATTTCTATTACCCGTAGTTTTTATGTTTTCTTGTGAAAAAATAATGTTTGCGCCAGATCAAGCATCACGAAATGCTCTTGTTAATTTTGACTACCTATGGAATGAGGTTGATAAAAAGTATAGTTATTTTGAACTGAAGAACATTAATTGGAACACTATTAAAGATACCTACAGATCCAAGTTAAACGAAAATTCAACTGACCAAGAGTTGTTTGATGTTTTAGCAAAAATGCTAAATGAGTTAAGAGATGACCATACCAATTTAGTAAGTCCGTTTAACATTTCAAGTTATAATGTAGCTTTAAAATCCAAAGAAAACTACAGGCAACGTACCATTACAGAATATTACATTCCCGATATGTGGCAAACCTCTGCATTTTCTCATGGGTTTGTTGATAACAACAAAATAGGTTACGTACGGTATGAGAGCTTTATGTCTGAATTTACTGATGATGAGTTGGATTTTGTTCTTAAAAGGTATCAAAATACCAAAGGTTTAATTTTGGATCTTCGACAAAATGGTGGTGGAAACCTGTTCAATATTCCTAAAATTTTGAGTAGGTTTACCGAAACTAAAATTTTAGCGGCCTATAATATCACTCGAAACGGAGCAAAACACAACGAATTTAGTAGTAGAGAAAACTTTTACATAACGCCGTACAGTGGAGAAAAATACTTAAAGCCAGTGGCGGTATTAATAGATCGCGGCAGCTATAGTGCAACCACATTTTTTTCATTGGTTACAAAAGCTTTTCCTCAATTCACCTTGATTGGAGATACCACCGGAGGGGGTGGTGGATTGCCCAACGGAGGTCAACTTCCAAACGGCTGGACTTATCGTTTTAGCATTAGCCAATTATTAGATCTTAACGGCAACAACTTCGCTGAAACGGGGG
>RFNG01000141.1 GCA_009927275.1 Sphingobacteriia bacterium
GCCTTAGCCGGCTGTAGGGGCGTAGCGTTCTTTTAACCACAGGTTAAAAAACCGAACATGTGAAGCCCGCAAGACGGCGACCGCACAGCGGGAAGGCCCAAATAAAAAGTAACATTAAGAATATAATTAGGGCGATGCCTTCGGCCCGGGCTGCTTCGGGCTCGCTTTGCTCGGTTATTGCTAGGCAATGAACCAAGCCCTGCGTATCCCTATCGCATTTTTGATTTTATACTGAAATATAGTTAAGGTGATACCTTTATTATTAAAATTATTTGGGCGCGTCCCTACGGTCGGGCTTCTGCGGATTACACTAAGACATATCGTAAGGCCTAAAATAAACTCAAAAAATATTTATTATGCCTATCAAGATAATTATCAAACAAAATACCTATAATTAATATTATGATTTTTCTACTACGATACGTTTTGGATTGTTTATATACATCCTTTTGTAGAGCAATTACAGCTTAATTACTTTACAATTTAAAATTACGTTAGGTTTTATTCTAATATAAATTTGCGTACCAATTTACCAGTTTTATGCTTAGCTATTAAAAAATAAATGCCTGGTTTAAGCGAACTAAAATCTATAATATGATTGCCGGTTAAAAACTCTGATTCATATACAATTTTGCCTGGTAAATTTGTTATTGAAATTTGCATTTTGTCTTTTAATTCAATATTCAGAAAACGATTTGAGGGTATAGGAAAAACCTTTAGGTCTTCATCATGCATTGCATTAAAAACATTTATGCAAGGCAATACTAATACTTTAAATATTATTTTGCTTAAACAATTTGTAGTGTTATTGATGCCGCTTAGTGTGTATATAGTAGTGACAGATGGCTGTAATGTTACATGGGTTTGTGTTGTAAGCGCGTTTATTGTGTATGTTGTTGCTCCCATAAAACTGAGATTAGTAGATTCACCTTTACAGATTGTTGTTTTACCACTTACATAAAGTGAAGGCAAATCAGAGACATTTACAATTTGTTTCAACGTGTCTTGCCCACATGGTAAATAATTCAGTATAAGTTTAACGGTAAATGTACCATTTGATGAAAACGTATGTTGAGGATTGGCTATTAATGATGTATTTGAAAATCCCGAAAGAGAATCGCCAAAATTCCATAAATAACTATTAATCGAATATCCGGCAGCAGTACATAATATTGGAGCTGAGAATGATGTTGCACCGCAGTTTATTTGAGCGGTAAAAGGGGCAAGCGTAGGTTTTTTTTCAAAAAATGTTGATTCAAAAGCGGGCAATCCAAAACCTGAGATTGCAATATAAGGAGGGGTAGTAATTGTACCTAATGGGATTGCATTTAATTGAAAATTACATGTATTACTTGGATTATTAGGATTATCAATAGTACTTAATGCCGTACTGGAAGTGCCAACGATATAAATTTTACCATCTTTAGCTAATTGCATGTGCACAACCGATGGATATGCTATTGATAAAGAAGGTGTAACTGGTGTTTTAGATGCAGCTATGGCTGTTGCTGTACCCGAAGATAAATCAAATTGATAAACGCCTTGAGGTGTATTCAAATAACTTATGTAAAGCTTACTGCCATCAGGCGAAAATTCAATACCGACTGCCATACCAGGCGATATGGTATTTGACCATGTTGTTGAACATAGGCCTGAAGGTAAAGAATCAATAACCATTACATTTGAAAGCACGCCAGTTGATTTATTAAAGTCATATAGTTCAACTCTTTGACATTCATAGGTAGCACATACCTTTCTGCCATTGGGCGAAAATTTATGTATACCAGGATAAAATCCGCAGTTAGTACAGGTGCCATATGCCTGTTTTTGGTTATTTCCAATTGCAGTTATTATGGGAGTTGTTGAAATGCTTGATGAATTAGCTAAGTAGCTATAAAAATTTGTACTACCTGGCCAGCCACCTTCATGAAATAAAAGCCAATCATCTTTACCATTACAATGTTTTGTGGCAGCAATTTTGCTTACAAAGGGTATGCCAGAAGGGGTTATGGATTTGCATGATGCCACTACTGAGCCTAAGCCAGATGCTAGTGCCATATCAACAATGGCATAATTCATCATGGGTAAATTTATTGGTCCAGAAAAATAGTTTAAGTTGTTGTGCGTAATTACATAATACTGCAACCCGCTTTTTCGTAGTATAATGCTTGTTTGATATCCACCATAATAACCCCCAATATTCTGTCCATTATCCATGGTATCATTTTGTTTGTTATAAATCAAATCTCCAGCTCTAACTGCAAAAAGTAAATTTCCAATGGAATCTGAAATAGTTGAACATCCATACATTGTACTTAAGTTGCTGTTAGATATAGTTTGTGGCGGAGTGCCAGATTGAAAATTAAGTCCAGCCTTATATCCAAAATACCATTGTGAAGTTTCGTTTTGAGAAAAAAGAAAAAAAAGATGGCTTTTTAAAATTAATACAGTAAAACCATATTTTAAAAATCTGCTCATAAATTAAGATGATTTACCATGAAATGTAATAATGCCGAACCCAAAAAGTAAATTTTAATGATTATCAACTGTTAATAAATGTAATTAAAATAAAATAAAAAACATAACACGGTTGAACTATAAATACATTTTCAAAACAAGTAGTAAACATAAATTATATTTTTTATTAGTACTATAGTTAATCACTATAACATTAATTAGCATGCCATGCTGTTCGGTCTAAAGTTCGGTATTGAATGGCTTCAGCCACATGATGGGTTAAAATGTGTTCTGCGTTTTCAAGGTCGGCAATTGTACGGCTCATTTTTAAAATTCGGCTGTAAGCGCGGGCACTGAGTCCCAAACGCGTCATGGCTTTTTTTAATAATTCAGCAGCAGGTGCTTGTAGTGTTGCATACTGCTCGGTGAGCTGTTCATGCATTTGCGCGTTGCAGTATACATTTGGAATATTGTTAAACCGCTGGGCCTGTATGTTACGTGCCTGTATAACACGCTTTCGAATTACACTAGAGGATTCGGTTTTTGTTTTGGCTTCCAGTTCATGAAGCTGAACAGGCATTACTTCAATTTGTAAATCAATACGGTCTAAAAGCGGACCACTTATTTTATGTAAGTAGCGGTGAACCATGGCCGGGTTGCAACTGCAATGTTTTTCGGGATGGCTATAATAACCACAGGGGCAAGGGTTCATACTGGCAATAAGCATAATATTTGCCGGATAATTAATACTGTATCGGGCGCGGCTTATTTGCACGCAACGCTCCTCCATGGGCTGGCGCAACACTTCTAAGGCACTGCGTTGAAATTCGGGTAATTCATCTAAAAATAAAACGCCGTTATGCGCAAGGCTAATTTCACCAGGCTGTGGGTGATTTCCGCCACCTACTAAAGCGATGTTACTGATGGTATGATGAGGTGACCGAAACGGCCGCTCTTTAACAAGTCCCGTAATGGGCTGAGGCAGTTTACCTGCTACGCTGTATATGCGTGTGGTTTCTAATGATTCAGCACGGCTTAAGGGAGGCAGTATTCCGGGTAGGCGTTTGCTGATCATGGTTTTTCCTGCGCCGGGTGGTCCTATTAATAATACATTATGTCCGCCAGCTGCGGCAATTTCCAGGGCGCGCTTAACTATTTGCTGCCCTTTAATATCGGCAAAATCAAGTGTATTAACGTTACAATCAAATGGTGGTGAATCTACACAGGGGGTAAAAGCAGTGGAGCTGTGTCCGTTTAATACCGTTACCGCATCTTTAAGGGTATGTACAGCAATTATTTCAAGGCCTTCTACAACAGCAGCTTCGTGTGCATTTACATGGGGTATAATTATCCCTTGCAGGCCGTCTTGCTTGGCTTGTATAGCCATAGGCAATACCCCAGTAACAGACCGAATTCTGCCGTCGAGCGCCAGCTCGCCCAATACCGCCCAACGATTTAAAAATTGGGTTTCTATTTGGTTGCTGGCAGCTAAAATACCCAGTGCTATTCCTAAATCAAATGCGGTGCCTTCTTTTCGTAGGTTGGCTGGCGCTAAATTAATTGTACATTGTTTACCGGGTATTTTAAACCCGCTTTCACTTATTGCGGAATAAATACGTTGCTGACTTTCTTTTACTGCATTATCGGGTAGCCCAACCAAATAAAAGTTTACCCCTTTTGTTACATGTACTTCAATTTCAATAGTACGGGCCTCAATTCCTTGAATGGTATAGGCGGACAATTTAACAAGCATTTTTTTATGTTAATAATACGCATGGTAAAATGTACATCCCTGCTATAAAACATAGATTTATTTTTAAATAAAAGAACTCAAAAAAATTACTGTAAAAGATGAATAAAAAAAACCAGGTATGTTATTTTATAAAAGTAGAATTTGTGTTTAATGCTGTATGATACACTTGCAAAAACGACTGGTACGTGTGTGTTACATGTTGTAAGGGCAATGCGTCCAAGCGCAGGGGATGCAATAAGCTACTATCACAGGTATATTTATAGGCCTGTAATGCTGTATGATTGCTAAATACCGCATACAATGAATCGTTAATTAGGCCATAGGTGCCATTACTGTAAAACCAGGCCATTCGGTTTTTAACGGGTTTAAACACGCTCTTGCCAAATGCAAAAAATGGCCTATTAAATCCTAAGGTGTCTAAAATGCTGGGCATAATATCTATATGCTGCATTAAAGTAGAACATTGCCCTTTAAACGAATTATCGGGTGTAAAAAATATTAATGGTATAGCATGTTGCCCTAAAGCGTTAGCGTAAAACGGATCATTAGAATTTGCGGTATGATCTGGAACAATAACAAACAAAGTATTTTTATACCAAGGTTTTTGTTGAGCCGAATAAAAAAATTGGCGTAAGGCATAATCGGTATATCCAATACAGGGTCCAATGTCAAGGCCGTTTTTAGGAAATTTATTTTTATAAGCCGCAGGTAATTTAAACGGATGATGGGAGCTTAAGGTAAAAATTGAACTTAAAAACGGCACTTTAAATTTGCTTATTTCATTTACGCAATAACGCAAATAAGGTTCATCCCATATTCCCCAAGAGCCGTCAAAGTCAGCATCATTATTATATTCGCGCATGCCGTAGTATTTATCAAAGCCAGCAGCGGCCGCATAGGCATCAAAATTCATGGTGCCGTTTTTGCCACCATGAAAAAAAGCACTGGTATAGCCATTGTGTTTTAATAATTGGGCCAAACTATTTACAGGATGTGTACAGTAAACCGAATTAATAAAAGAGGTTGGCATTAAACTGGGCATACCAGAAAGTATGGCCGGAATACCTTCTATACTTTGTTTTCCATTGGACCATGCATTTGTAAAAACTAAACTCTGCGTCATTAAACTATCTAAAAACGGCGTTAAACTTTTGCGCCCGGACAGTCCCGTAAACTCTTTTGAAAAACCTTCTAGTATAAGTATGACCACGTTTTTATCAGTACGTTTTTGAGATTTAAAATGATGTACGGGCTTAACCATGTTAAATGCCTTTGACTGCGGCATAAAATGTAAATCTTCCAGATGTTGCGATTCGGCAGATCTAATAATGGTAAACGGCGTATTTAAAACTAAGGGCATAAGTTTAGGTGAAACATATTTTCCGGCATCTACCATTTGTAAAGGAATATACTGCCATCCGCCACGTAGTCCCAAAAATACCATTACCAGCGCAAGGCATGCTGTACCAATGTTAATACCTACCGCTTTAACAGAATTTGAAGTTTTAAAAACTGCACTGGTTTTTGAAATATTCCAGCCGAATTGTAATATAAAAACCAGCACTACAAACAGCAAAACGAGGCCAACATAATCTAAAATATAATTATCTAATTGTGCGCTTAAATCTATTTGCCCTTGAGTAAGCTGAATTAACGTGTCGTAGCCAAATCGTTTGTGCGTAAAGCCATAATATGCCAAATCAATGCAATTGCACAAAAAGGCAATACTATTACAACCTGTATAAATAATTTTTAAAACATTTTGAAAACCAGCATTAAAATACCTTTTGTGAGGTATTAGTGAAACTAAAATATAAATAAGATTAACCCAGCAAATTACCAATACATCAAAGCGTAATCCTGTTAAATGTGCAACGCACACATCTGTAAATGTACATTCTTTAAATTGTGAATAATATAAAATGTAAAATAGTACTCTGCAAAGGGTGTAGGGCACTAAAAGCAGTAGTAACCGTTTTAATACACTATACAGTTGATGGCGGTATGCAGTCAAGTTTTATAAAGATAAGAAATGCCGGCATGCTAATGCAGCGTTTTTAAATATCCAATGCAAAGCTTTAGGGAATATCTCCAATTATATAAACGCTGGGTTTTCTAATTTTACAAAACGATTTAATCCAGTCGGGGTAAGCCTTAAACTCATGGTTTAATGTACCTGTTTTAAATGCTACTTCAAGCGACGAGCCGCTATCAAAAACAAGGGCATTTACAATACCCTCGGCTTGTGCAGTATTTAACAGCTCATCCATACTTACAAATCCCGTACGACCCGAGTGCAGCACATAGAAATCGCCGTTTTGGTTAAATCCAATAACAGCACGGTATTTTAAAGTACTGTTTTTGGGGGTTTTACCTAATGCCCCATTTACAATTCCATTTTTAATGCCCACATATCGGGTTTGGCATACATATTCGGGCATACCTTGCGGCAATTGGTACAAAATTTGAGGTTTACCTTTTCGAATAGAAAAGTACCCGCCTTTATAAATGCGATTGCTTTGAATGGCATGATGGTTAATTATTACCAATCCGTTGGGTGTTCCGTTATCATCAAAAAAACTTGAATTAATATAAAACGATCCTTCAGCATGTTGTGCAACTTTATAGGTTAATGCCTCTTTTGGAATTTTTATAAGCACCAAACGTCTAAAATATTTGTGCCAAGTTTTAGATACCGGACTGATATTTAAAATTTTTATGTCTTGGTATTGCGACGCGTAAGTTTTAAAAAATAAAAGCCAAAATACAACACATGTATTAATACAAAGCAGTAGTAAACAGCCTAAGCGTTTCATTTATATTCCGCGCACTATACCGTCTTTTTGGCTTCTTATAAACTGAAGAATTTCGTCACGAAGCGGGCTTTGTGGAATATCCTGTTCCACAACCTCAAGGGCATGGCTTACATTATGTCCGCGTACAAAAATGATGCGGTAAACGTCCTCAATTAATTTGATATGTTCGGCATCAAACCCCCTACGGCCCAGTCCAATGGTATTTACACCAATAAACTGTAACGGCTCGCGTGCCACGCGAATGTATGGCGGCACACTTTTTCTAACCAGGCTGGCACCGGCAATAAACGCATGTTTTCCAATATGTACAAATTGTTGTGCCGCAACAACGCCTTCAATAATTACATAGTCATCCACCGTTATATGTCCGGCAAGACTTCCGTTATTGGCAATAATAACGTGATTTCCAATCCAGCAATCATGTCCTAAATGGGTATAGGCCATAATTAGGCAATGGTCGCCAACTTTTGTAAGCATGCGGTCTGAGGTGCCTTTATGTATGGTAGCGTATTCGCGAATGGTTGTATACGATCCAATTTCTGTTTTTGCACGTTCGCCCTTATACTTTAAATCTTGGCTCACAATGCCTACCAAAGCCCCTGGAAAAATTATACTTCCTTTTCCAATATAGGTATCTGGAAAAATTTGGGCCCCCGAATGGATGTGCACCTCATCCTCAAGCACTACCTGATCATGAATAATAGCAAAGGCATCCACGCGAACGTGTTTGCCCAATTTGGCGCCGGGATGGATTTGAGCTAAAGGCGATATCATAAATGCTTAATTGCCGTGGCCTTTAACTTTGGATAACATCGCCATCATTTCAGCTTCCATAACCAATTTTTCACGTACAAACGCTTCTCCGCGCATATGAACAATACCTCTGCGTATAGGGCTTAACAATGCCAATTTAAAAACTAAAGTATCACCGGGCACTACTTGATGTTTAAATTTAACTTTATCTATACTCATAAAATAGGTAAGGTAATTTTCGGGATCAGAAACCTTGCTAAGCGCAAATATTCCGCCCACCTGAGCCATGGCCTCAACCTGTAATACACCTGGAAAAACAGGAGCTTCTGGAAAATGTCCCCTGAAAAATTCCTCGTTCATACTTACATTTTTTATTCCAACAATACCCGCTTCGGTAATTTCCATTACCTTATCTACAAATAAAAATGGCTGACGGTGCGGTAAAATTTTTTGAATTTGTAAAATGTCGTACAGGGGAGGCTTATTTAAATCGTAAGGCTCATAAATATGTTTTTTAAGCTTTAGTTTTTCTTCACGTATAAGCGATTTTATTTTTTTTGCAAAAGCCACATTACCTGCATGTCCGGGCCGTGCAGCTAATACATGAATTTTCATATGCTTGCCAACCAAAGCCAAATCACCAACAATATCTAATAATTTATGCCGTGCAGGTTCGTTATAAAAATGCAGTTTGGTATTGTTTAATACACCCCTGCCTTTTACCTCAACATCAGGCGAATTAAAAACCTTACGCAGGTAATTAAGTTTTTCGGCAGGTAATTCATTATCCACTAAAACAATGGCATTGTTTAAATCGCCACCTTTAATTAAATTGTGACTTAAAAGTGTTTCCAGTTCTCTTAAAAATACAAATGTTCTGCAGGGGGCAATCTGGGTTTTAAATTCGTCAAGTTTGTATATAGAAGCGTGTTGAGTGCCTAAAACTTCACTGCCATAATCCACCATAACCGTAATGCGGTATTCGTTTTGGGGCACCGCAAGCATTTCAACATGTTTTACGGGGTCTTCATAGCTAAGGTTATGCTTTAATTCAAAATACGTACGTTCGGCATCCTGTTCAACAATGCCGGCCTTTTCAATGGCTTCCATAAAGGGCTGCGAGCTGCCATCCATAATGGGCAATTCAGGCCCGCTAATTTGAATTAGGCAATTGTCAATACCAGAACCTAATAAAGCCGCCAAAACATGTTCGGTGGTATAAACCCGAACCCCATCTTTTTCAAGAGTTGTACCCCGTGAGGTATCAACAACCAAGTCGGCATCAGCATCAATTACCGGCTGCCCCTCTACATCGGTTCGCTGAAATTTAAACCAATGATTTACAGGCGCTGGCTTTAAAGTTAAGGTAACGGCCTGTCCGGTATGCAAACCAACACCATGTAAACTAATGGCTGTTTTTAGGGTACATTGTTTTTGAGTAGACATGTAGTATCGTATAAAGATACTTATTATGAATTTAAAACTGGAGGTAGGGTTTTAGTTTTATCCACAGGGCATTGTCGTTAATAAGTTCACGGGTATTTTCTGGCGTTAAAATGGTTTTACGTTTCCAATCAAAAATTTGTTTTGTAAGTTCATAACTGATGTACGGATGCCGGTTTACGGTTTTAAAATCATCGGTATTTAAATTTATTTTTTTTACAGCGGCTGCATTTACATAAACGAATTGCCGCAGCGGTTCAAATTTTTCTAAACGGAAACCGTAAACTTCTAATAGCTGATTAGATGTTGTAAATCCACCCAGTAAACTTCTGTATTTTAATATGCGGTGTGCATATGCAGGGCCAATACCAGGAAGTTTAATTAAACTAATACTGTCTGCTGAATTTAATTCGATATGCAGGGCCTGTTTTGCCTCGGGTTGCCTTGTAAAAGTGTGTTTAGCGGGTTGTAGTAACACTGTATTTAAAAGTACAATATAGGGCTGTGCCTGTTGTGCCCATAGTGTATCCATGTCATAAATTTTAAATATATCTGTAGGTGTTTTAAAGCGTCCTCCCTTTTCTCGGTAATGCACCATGGTATTTGCCGTTTTTTTATTTAAACCCAGTTGAATCAGCCGTGCTGCAGATACCGTATTCGGATTAAACGTGTCCCAAACCGGTGCTTGTTTTAAATGCTCATCAGCACTTAAAACGGGAGGTTTTACCTCAGGTAAAAAATGAAAAACAATAGCGGGCGATTGCCATTGAGCCCAATACCAACGTATGGTAAATAAACATAACATGGCTGTGCCTAATACAATTAAAACCTTACGTTGCAATGCCGCTAACATGTTTCTTGGCGTTTAATAAATAGTGCATAAACGGGTATGCCAATTGCAGTTAGGCCCAATCCAAACCCAACTTGTAAGGGCTTTTCAAATCCTAAAAATCCAATTATAAGTGTTACCAAAAGCAAATACAAAATGGGAATTACAGGGTAGCCGGGTGTTTTAAACGGCCTGTTTGCCAGTGGTGCCATCCATCGCAAACGCATCAGTGCGATAACTGTTACGGCGTAAAATAATAAAGAGGTTACAGTACAATAATCTAACAAACTACCGTAAGACCCGCTTAATGCCAGTACTGAAGCCCATGAGGCCTGCAATACCATTGCCCGCGAAGGCATCCCACGGGCATTATCAGTTGCTATAAATTTAAAAAACAAGCCTTCGCGCGCCATAGCCTGAATCATGCGCGCACCACCAAAAATTAATCCATTATTACAACCTAAAGTGGAAATTACAATTAAAAGCGCCATTACGCCCACTGCCGATGGCCCTAATATATGATGCAATACCAGCGTGGCAACACGGTCTTGCGGGGCATGTGCAATTTCAAGCGGTGTTAAAACCCAAAAATATACTGTATTACATAAAATGTAAAGCAAGGTTACTAATGCAACTCCAATTCCCAAAGCCAATGGCAAATTACGTTGCGGACGTTGTAAGTCGCCAGCCATAAAAGTAATATTGTTCCAGGCATCGCTACTAAATAAAGCGCCAATTAAGGCCATGCTAAACATCCCTAATAACTGAAAACCCGAAAAGGCTTCGGTATGTGGAGTGGGTGTAAAAACTGTATGCGTATTTGAACCAGCAACATAATACCAAATACCAATACCAATAATGCCGAATAAAGCTAAAATTTTAATACCGGTAAATACCCGTTGTATCAATTTACCATAATGCATGCCACGCATCTGAACCCAACTTAAACCCCAAATTAAAAGTAATGCGGTAATATCCGCATAGGTCCAAACACCTAGCGTGGGTATTGAAAACACTGGACGATCTATGTGAGGCAGCAATACACCTAAATATTTTGAAAATGCAACTGCAACCGCTGCAATAACACCGGTTTGTATAACCATAAATACAGACCAGCCATAGGTAAATGCCGTAGCCGGACCAAAGGCCCTGCGTATATATACATATTGGCCCCCGGCTTCGGGCATCATGGCGGCTAATTCACTATAGCATAAAGCTGCCAATAGGGTAATTATACCTGCTATGGCCCAACAACCAATAACCCAAGATGGATAATGCAAAATCCGGGTCATGTCGGCGGCAACAATAAATACACCTGAACCTATCATGCTGCCACTTACCATCATTACAGCGTCGTAAAGATTTAATTTGCCTTTATTGCCATTTCCCATGAGTCCAATTTAATTAATTTTACATTGTACTTATGACCCTAATTCATATTAATCCAAATATTAGTATTAAACAAAATTCTGAAACATGGAGTTTGGTTATAAAACCTCAAATTAGCGTGTGGCAGCGGCGCCTGCTTTTTATTTGGATTATTTGTTGGAGCGTTTGTGGAATATGGGTTATGGCCCAATACCGAACCATTCAAAATCAAAATGAAAAAATATTTATTATACTGTATCTTGCCTTTTGGTTTTACTTTGAATGGAGTATGGTACGGGTATATATTTGGAAACGCTTTGGTAAAGAAAAGCTATGGATTAAACAAGGGCAGCTGTTTTACCACCAGGCCAAACAAAAATCCAGTAAAATACAAAGCTGGCCGCTAGAATCCGTTGGACTTGTTGAAGCCGTTTCATTTAACCCCAATGGATTTAATGAAATAATCAGCCAAAGTTTTTGGATGAAGGGACATCCCCGGGTTCAGTTAACTTGTCCGGGCACACTTTTACGATTTGGTTTTCAATTGGATGTAAAAACAACACAAGCAGTAATTAAACATTTTAATGCCGCTCAAAAAGCACGTCTTAAAACCCCACAGAATTTATAGACACCACTTAATTATTATGTACTTTTGTGTCGCAAATTAAACACACGTACATGTATACTTTTACCGATCGCCATAACGGTCCTAAACCTGCAGAAATTAATGAAATGCTCCAATGTATTGGGGTTTCATCGCTCGACACGCTTATTGACAAAACTGTACCAGCCTCTATACGCTTAAAGTCACCACTTAAGGTTTCTCAAGCCCTTTCAGAACATGAGTATTTACAGCATTTACGGGTACTGGCATCCAAAAATAAAATTTTTAAAAATTTCATTGGTCAGGGTTATTTTGGAACCATTACGCCAAGTGTAATACAACGTAACATTTTAGAAAATCCGGGTTGGTATACGGCGTATACACCGTATCAAGCTGAAATTGCTCAGGGCCGTTTAGAAGCCATTTTAAATTTTCAAACCATGGTTATGGACCTCACTGCTATGCCGGTGGCTAATGCATCTTTATTAGATGAAGCTACAGCTGGTGCCGAAGCCATGGCTATGTTTTTAAATAACCGAACCCGTGAGCAGCAAAAAAACGAAGCCCTGCATTTTTACATTAGTCCGGGGGTTTATGTGCAAACCCGAGATGTAATTCATACCCGTTCGGCGCCTTTAGGCATTGTATGTAAAATAGGTTCTATACAAGAAGCCCTGCAAGATTCAAAATGTTTTGGATATTTATTACAGTATCCCGATGCCGGAGGAGGAATTGAAGATCCAAGTAAATGGGCCCAAGCCCTTCATGAAAAAAACATACAATTAGCGGTGGCCACTGATTTAATGGCTTTGGCACTTTTAACTCCGCCCGGGGAATGGGGAGCAGACTGTGTGTTTGGTAATTCGCAACGCTTTGGAGTACCTATGGGGTATGGCGGCCCACATGCTGCATTTTTTGCTTGTCGTGAAAGCTATAAACGCCATATACCGGGCCGTATTATTGGCGTTTCGGTTGACGCCGCCGGGGCTCCTGCATTACGTATGGCCTTACAAACACGCGAACAACATATTAAGCGCGATAAGGCAACATCTAATATTTGCACTGCGCAAGCCCTGCTCGCCATAATGGCCAGCATGTACGGCGTGTACCATGGCCCTAAAGGCATTAAATCCATAGCCTTAAACATACACCACAAAGCTTGCAGTTTGTCACATGCCTTACGTGCTATGGGGTATACGATAGTAAACACGCATTTTTTTGACACGCTAACCATTGAAGCTCAAAATATTCGCGAACTGGCTGAAGCCGCACAGCTTAATTTTTATTATCCCCATGCAAACCGGGTTCAAATTTCATTAGATGAAACAAGTACCGAGGCAGATATAAACGCCATACTTACTGTTTTTGCAAAGGCTAAAAAGCAAACACCTGTACCATGTCATGTTCAAACAACCGATGATGCATTGCTTTGTAAACGTTCTAGTGGTTATATGCAGCATCCTGTTTTTAATCAATATCACAGCGAGTCTGAAATGATGCGGTACATCAAGCGCCTAGAAAATAAAGATTTATCACTGGTCCACGCCATGATTGCTTTAGGCTCATGTACCATGAAATTAAATGCAGCTACTGAACTGCTTCCTATAACCTGGCCTGAATTTGCACAATTACATCCGTTTGCGCCGGCTGATCAGACGCAAGGCTATTCTGAAATTTTAGAAACGCTTAACCATGACCTGTGTGAAATAACCGGATTTGCCAAAATGAGTTTACAACCCAATTCAGGTGCTCAGGGTGAATATGCAGGATTAATGGTGATAAGAGCCTACCACCATTCTCGCGGTGATGTTCAGCGTAATGTTGCTCTTATTCCTTCATCGGCACATGGCACCAATCCTGCAAGTGCAGCCATGGCTGGTATGCACATTGTTGTTGTAAATTGCGATGAAAAAGGCAATATTGACCTTCAAGATCTTAAAGCCAAGGCGGAGCTGCACAAACAAAATTTATCCTGTTTAATGATTACCTATCCCTCTACGCATGGTGTTTATGAAGAATCGGTAATTGAAATAACGCAATGTATTCATGCCTGCGGCGGTATGGTATATATGGACGGCGCTAACATGAATGCTCAGGTTGGCTTAACCTCACCCGGATCTATTGGCGCCGATGTTTGTCATTTAAATTTGCATAAAACGTTTGCCATTCCTCATGGTGGAGGCGGCCCAGGCATGGGGCCCATTGGTGTTGCAGCCCACTTGGTACCGTTTTTGCCGGGGCATTACACACAAAACCAAACTGAAAACGCTGTTTCTGCCGCACCCTTTGGAAGTGCATTAATTTTATTGATTTCATACGCCTATATTAAAATGCTTGGCCCCGAAGGATTAACTCAAGCCACAGCGCTGGCCATTTTAAATGCAAATTACATGAAAACGCGCTTGCAAAACCATTACCCAATATTGTATACAGGCAAACATGGCTACTGCGCACACGAGTTTATTTTAGATTGCAGCGCATTTAAATTAAGTACCGGCGTTGAAGTGGCTGATATTGCCAAACGATTAATGGACTATGGATTTCATGCACCTACCGTTGCATTTCCGGTTGTAAACACATTAATGATTGAACCTACCGAATCCGAATCAAAAGCTGAATTAGATCGGTTTTGTGATGCAATGATTTCCATTCGGTCAGAAATACAGGAAATTGAACAAGGCAAATACGATAAAACAGTTAACGTAATAAAAGAGGCACCGCATACCGCACAATTAGTTACAGCAGATGCTTGGAATTTACCTTACAGTCGTACAAAAGCGGCGTATCCGTTGAGTTATATAAAAGACCGAAAATTTTGGCCATCGGTACGTCGTGTCGATAATGCTTACGGCGATCGCAATTTGGTTTGTTCTTGCTTGCCAATAGAAGCCTATGCCTAGGCATCCTTTTATTCGGTTGCTTTAACGGGCCGGCACGTATTAACGCGGCTTTTAACTATAAATGCTGTTGGAAAATGATTTTTATTTTCTGAAATCCAGCCCGTAGCCGACATTTTGTTTTCAAATTCTCCAAATACAACCGAAAAATTAGGCATTTCATAAATTACATACACGGCATCATCAGGAAACAGTTTACGGGCTTTTTCTGCAACAGCATCGGCCTGTGCCTTTTCTGTGGTAAAATGTAGCTTTACCCTAAACCCGTCTTTATCGCCGCGGGATAAACGGTTATATTCCAATTTAAAATCATTCCAGGCGGCACATTGCGCATCAATGTTTGAAATATATTGTGCATTTACTCCCAAGGGGCAAAGCAATGCAAAATAAAAGCTGGCGAAAGTAATAATCCGCATAATCAAAATTAGGTCTTTTAACTCAATAATTTTACCTTTACCCCTTTGTATGGACCGATTTTCCTATCTTGGAAATGCTGATGTTAACGCTGTTGAAGCGCTCTATCAAAAGTATTTAAGTGCCCCCGAACAGGTTGATGCCACTTGGCATGATTTTTTTAAGGGATTTGAGTTTGCGCAGCAACAATTTCCGCAATTGCCCGGGCAGGGTAGCACAACCGTGCCTGATACCTTTCAAAAAGAACTTAAAGTTTTAAGCCTCATTCAGGGGTATAGAAGCCGTGGGCATTTATTTACCAAAACCAATCCGGTTCGCCAACGTAGAACGTATGCGCCGGATTTATCGCTAAAAGAATTTGGACTTGCAGAAGCTGATTTGCAAACTGTTTTTCAGGCCGCAGCTACACTTGGTCTTAAGCAGGCAACCCTATCGGATATTATTGCGCACTTACAGCAAACCTATTGTAACAGTATAGGCGCTGAGTATCTTTACATGCGCGATCCAAACCTTATTTCTTGGATGGAGCAGCGTATGGAATCGTGTAAAAATACAGCTGCTTTTGATACTGAAAAAAAACTTGAAATTTACTCAAAACTTTGCGAGGCCGTTGTATTTGAACAGTTTCTGGCTACTAAATTTGTGGGTCAAAAACGATTTTCGTTAGAGGGTGGCGAATCTTTTTTAGCAGCAACTTCAGCAAGTTATTTTACAGGGCGCCCGCCAAGGTATTATAGATTTTGTTATTGGAATGGCTCATCGGGGACGCCTGAATGTTTTGGCCAATATTATGCAAAAACCGGCCGCTGATATTTTTACCGAGTTTGAGGGTCGTCCCAGCGAAGACAGTGTTTTTGACGGTGATGTAAAGTATCACATGGGGTATAGTGCAGATGTTAAAACCCCTGATGGAAAAACCGTACACATTTCGTTAACGCCCAATCCTTCTCATCTCGAAACGGTAGGTCCGGTGGTTTTAGGTATAACCCGTGCCAAACGGGATGGGCTGCATCAGCGGGATGAATCTAAAGTGTGTCCCATATTAGTACATGGCGATGCTGCAATTGCAGGACAGGGCGTAGTGTATGAGGTAGCTCAAATGGCTGAACTTGAAGCATACCGCGTTGGAGGCACATTGCATTTTGTAATAAATAATCAGGTTGGATTTACCACCAATTATACCGATGCCCGCACAAGCACCTATTGTACCGACATTGCAAAAGTTACAAAATGCCCTGTGTTTCATGTTAACGGCGATGATGTAGAGGCTTTGTGTTTGGTTACTCAATTTGCGTTGGAGTTTAGGCAGACTTTTAAAAAGGATGTATATATTGATATTTTATGTTATCGCAAATACGGACATAATGAAGGCGACGAGCCACGCTTTACGCAACCGCTTTTATACAAAGCCATTTCAACGCATCCCAATCCAAAGGAAATTTATCAAAACCGTTTAATTTCAAATAACGACTTTACAAAAGAGGCATTACATGCCATAGAAAAAAAATACAAAACTGTTCTTGAAAGTGAACTTGACATTGCGCGTAAACGCGAAACATTAAAAGTAAACTCTTATTTACAGGGCGCTTGGTCTGGCATTCGGATGGCTAAAGCCGAGGATTTTTACAACTCCCCACAAAGCGGTATTACCGATGATGTATTTTTAAATTTGGCCAATCGCATTACAACATTACCCCCCAACACAACTTTTTTTAATAAAATACAGCGCTTGTACCAAGATCGCAAAACCATGATAACGCAAAACAGTTATGATTGGGCTATGGGCGAATTGATGGCGTATGCCAGTTTACTGCATGAGGGGCATACCGTACGTTTCAGCGGCCAGGATGTTGAACGCGGCACGTTTTCACACCGCCATGCGGTAGTTAAAATTGAAGACAGCGAAGACGAATATGAACCGCTGGCACAAGTATCAGCGCATGCAAAACTTGAAATATACAATTCATTACTTAGCGAATACGGTGTATTAGGCTTTGAATACGGTTATGCGTTTGCAGCCCCCAATACGCTTACTATTTGGGAAGCCCAGTTTGGAGATTTTTTTAATGGCGCACAAATTATTATAGATCAATACCTGTCTTCATCAGAATATAAATGGCGCCGCATGAATGGTCTTGTCGTTTTATTGCCACACGGGTATGAAGGCCAAGGCCCCGAACATTCAAGTGCACGCATGGAACGCTTTTTGCAAATGTGCGCCGAAGACAACATGCAAATTGTTAACGCCACAACACCTGCGCAGCAATTTCATGTATTGCGACGTCAGCTCAAATGGCCGTTTCGCAAACCACTGATATGTTTTACGCCTAAAAAATTATTACGTTTTCCAGAATGCGTTAGTACACGTGCTGATTTTACAAGCACTACCAATTTTCAAGAAGTACTCAATGACCCCGCAGTTACAACCCCTGAAGCTGTTCACACGGTAGTTTTATGTTCGGGAAAAGTTTACTATGATTTGGCTGCATACAAACGCGACCATCAATTGGCGGCTTTTGCCATTATACGCCTGGAACAGTTATACCCTTTTCCTTATACACAGCTAGAACGTATTTTAAAACTTTACACAAAGGCCACCACGTTTTTATATGTACAAGAAGAACCCGAAAATATGGGCTCTTGGCGATTTGCAGAACATCATCTGCGTAAACTATCTAAACATTTGGTATTGCAATCTGGGGCTTTACTGCTATGGAATTATTGCGGCCGAAAAGAATCGGCAAGTCCCGCTACCGGTTTTTCAAAGCGTCATCAGGCAGAACACGATGAATTATTAAAACAGGTATTTGTAAGCGCTCAAACCCCATCTCCATTAAACGTATAACCTATGGCACAAATTGATTTAAAAGTCCCCAGCCCCGGCGAATCCATTACCGAAGTTACTATAGCCCGTTTGGTTCGTGCAAATGATGAAACCGTAGACAAAGATGAGGTGTTGGCCGAAATTGATTCTGATAAGGCAACATTAACGCTTAACGCTGAGGATGCCGGTAAATTAACCTGGTTATGTGCAGAGGGTGAAACTGTAAAAGTGGGACAGGTTATTGCCACCATAGATACTTCTGTTAAACCCCAAGCCTCAGTTAAACCCGCACCAGTTACCACCACTGCAAAGTCAGAGCCCAAAACAGAACCAAAAGCAGCACCAGCAGCACCACCTGCACCGCCCACCCCGTCGCATTATGCCAATGGCAGTGCAAGCCCCGCAGCTGCTAAACTTATGGCCGAAAACAATATTAGCCCGCAACAGATTAAAGGCAGCGGTAAAGACGGCCGCATAACCAAACACGATATTATTTTGGCATTAGCTCAGGGCTTTGAAACCGCCCGAAACGCCGCAACAAATACCTGGAAAGGCAGCCGCGATACAGACCGTCAAAAAATGTCCTCGCTTCGTAAAACGTTGGCGCGCAGATTGGTTTCGGTTAAAAACGAAACGGCTATGTTAACAACGTTTAATGAAGTGGATATGAGCGCCATTTATGCTATTCGGGCCAAGTATAAAGAGCAATTTAAAGAAACCCATGGCGCATCATTGGGTTTTATGAGTTTTTTTACCAAAGCTGTAACCGAGGCATTGTTTCATTTTCCAGCAGTAAACGCCATGATACAGGGGGATGATATTATTTACCATAAGTATTGTGATATTGCCATAGCTGTAAGTGCACCCAAAGGTTTAATGGTGCCCGTTATTCGCAATGCCGAACAAATGCATCTTGCTGAAATTGAATCGGCAATTAAAACCTTAGCCATAAAAGCCCGTGACGGTAAATTAACTATACCTGAAATGGAAGGGGGCACGTTTACAATTACCAATGGTGGTGTATTTGGCAGCATGATGAGCACACCTATAATTAATCCGCCCCAAAGTGCCATTTTAGGCATGCACAATGTGGTTGAGCGTCCGGTTGCAGTTAACGGACAAGTGGTTATACGGCCTATGATGTATGTGGCCTTGTCTTATGATCATCGTATTATAGATGGACGCGAAAGTGTTGGATTTTTGGTTAAAGTAAAAGAAATGCTTGAAAATCCAACGTCTATGCTTTTTGGCGGAAAATCGCCCGAAGCACTTTTACTTAACTTGTAAGTGGTGCTCCCACCTGGGCTCGAACCAGGGACCCTCAGATTATGAGTCTGATGCTCTAACCGGCTGAGCTATAGGAGCCTAAATATTCCGGTTTGTAAAATTAGAGAATTACCCCATATTTGCAAAATCAAATCGAACATTAAAAATATTATATTTGATTTAGGTGGTGTTTTGTTAAACATCGATTATCAAAAAACCATTACAAGCATAGAACACTGTGCGGGCATGTCCCTTCAAAACTTGTATTCTAAAGAACAACAAGATGTGTTGTTTGATGACTTTGAATGTGGCCGATGTAATGCCGCGCAGTTTATTGCCGCATTGTCTGAAAAGCTTCGTTATAAGGGACCCGAACAACACTTAATTGATGCCTGGAATGCCATGTTACTAGACATGCCAGAAGAACGCCTTGAATTACTGGTTGAACTAAATTCCCAATACCGTATTTTTTTATTAAGCAATACCAATGCGTTGCATCGGGCTGCCTTTGACACTTTATTATACCGGCAAAACGGTGTACGCCGCTTAGCCGATTATTTTGAGCATGTGTACTATTCACATGAAATTGGACTTCGCAAGCCAGATCTGGAAGTATTTAAATACGTATTACAGCATAGCGAACTTAAAGCCAGCGAAACATTATTTATTGACGATTCGCTTGTACACTGCAAAGCAGCCGGAACACTGGGCATATCGGCCCACTGGATGTCACCGCACCAAGATCTTATGACTATGGCTAATGCCTTAAACCTGTGAATGTACTTTCCGTTAACAAGCTTTCAAAACAAATAGGAGGCAAAACCCTGTTTTCTAATTTAAGTTTTGGCATGCATCAGGGAGACCGCCTGGCATTGCTGGCTGCTAATGGAAGCGGAAAAACAACCTTACTTCATATAATTAATAACACGCTTTTACCCGATTTGGGCGAAGTTACGTTTAGGCAGCAATTAAAAAAGGCCGTGCTGTTACAACACATACATGTTCCGGAAGGGGCTACAATTAAAACCTGGGTACAAGCCAGCACCCATCCACGTAATTTGGCCCGTATAGCATTAGAGCAAGCACAGGGTAATAACAATGCAAATCCTCATGCGGCCGCAGAAAAACAATACCAATCGGCACTTGAAAATTACCAAAATTGCGAAGCCTGGAGATTTGAGTCAGATGCTCAAAACATACTCAGCCAATTGGGAATAGTTAACTATGACCAGCCCTTACATACATTAAGTGGCGGACAATTAAAACGTATTGCGCTGGGCATGGTATTATTGGAGGAGCCCGATTTTTTAATACTTGACGAGCCCACCAACCATTTGGATATTCCTATGATGGAGTGGCTTGAACACTATTTAGTTGCAAACAACTTAACCGTGCTTTTAGTAACACACGATAGGTATTTAATTGACCGTATTTGCACCCGCATTATAGAAATTGATAACGGACTTAGCTATGCCTATGCCGGAAATTACAGTTATTATTTACAACAACGTGCCGATAGACTTGAAGCCGATGCGGCCAGTACGGCTCGTGCACAAAACCGTTACCGTACAGAACTGGAATGGGTTCGTAAAATGCCCAAAGCACGAGGCACAAAGTCAAAAGCCCGCCTGGAGGCTTTTCAAGAATTAAAACAGCAGCTACAACCTAAAACACAAACGGCATCCCTGGCCTTTACCACACGCCCCGACCGCCTGGGGCATAAAGTAGCAGAGTTTCATCATGTGGGTAAAGCGTATAATAGTGTTTGTATTTTAAAAGATTTTAATCATGCTTTTGGATCTGCAGATCGTGTGGCTCTTCTTGGTACCAATGGTGCCGGAAAATCTACATTTATTAAGCTGCTGTTAAATTTAGAACCACCCGATTCTGGAAAAATTATTATCGGCGATACCGTTAGGTTTGGTTATTTTTCACAACACTGCACTTTTGAAGATCCCACGCGTACGGTACTTGATACGTTGCGGCATTATGGCGAAGTGCTTACGCTTGAACATGGACACACGCGTACCGCGGCGCAATTGCTTATGGCATTTAATTTTTTACCCGTACAACATAATACACCCGTAAATAAATTAAGTGGTGGCGAACAGCGCCGTTTACACTTGTTAACGGTGCTTATTCAAAACCCCAATGTTTTAATTTTAGACGAACCCACCAACGACCTAGACATTTCAACAATACAGGCGCTTGAAGATTTTTTAGATCACTTTCCCGGCTGTGTTATTTTTGCAAGCCATGACCGCTTTTTTATAAATCGGGTAGCACAGCAGGTGTTGGCTTTTGATGGCACAGGCACTTTAAAACATTTGCACGGCACCTACGATACCTACGAGGCTTGGCGCAGTTCAACAATACGTTTAACGGCACATACAGAAGTAAAACCCGAAAACATACAACCACCGCAACCCCCCGTTAAAAAAATAAGTTATAAAACGCAATTGGAGCTTTCGCAACTTGAAACACAAATTACCGCACTTGAAATTGAAAAAACTCAATGTGAAGAACAGCTGCAAGGCCCCCTGGCGCACGAACAATTAACTGCATGTACAAACCGTTATGCGCAATTGGTACAGCAAATTGAAGAAAAAACCCAACGCTGGTTACAGCTTCAGGAGCATTAATTTTTAAGGAGGGCCCGCCGGTAAAGCCCCAGGGTGTTTTGTAATCCAAAGTATAAGGCATCCGCAATAAACGCATGGCCTATAGAAACTTCAGCAAGGCCCGGCAAATGATTAGCAAGCGCCGGAAGGTTTTCTAAATTTAAATCATGCCCGGCATTAATTCCAAGTCCATAACGCAAAGCCTCCTGTGCCGTTTCTATATAAGGCTGCAATGCCTGCCTTGAGTTTTTAACTGCCTGCTGCGCGTACATTTCTGTATAAAGCTCTATGCGGTCTGTTCCGGTAGCCGCCGCCGCCACCACCCATTCGGGCTTGGGATCTAAAAATAGCGAAGTGCGAATTCCGGCAGCTTTAAATACTGCTATATGCGATTTTAAAAAATCAGCATGCGCAATGGGATTCCAACCCTGATTACTCGTAAGTTGATCCGTAGTATCCGGAACTAAAGTTACCTGTTGCGGCTGCACAGCCAGTACAAGTTTAATAAAAGCGGCATGCTGGGGGTTGCCTTCTATATTAAATTCGCCTTTAATACACTTTTTTAAAGCATATACATCGGCATAACGTATATGGCGTTCATCGGGCCGCGGATGCACGGTAATGCCATCAGCACCAAAGCGCTCAATATCCATAGCCGCCTTGCACACATCGGGCAGGTTAGCGCCCCGCGCATTTCGCAGGGTAGCTATTTTGTTAATATTTATACTTAATGCAATCACCGGCAATACGGTATAAAACTACTACTTTTGATTGTAATCATGCTGGTGCAAGAACTTATAAGCCAAGAAATTCCTCCGTTAAAACTTACCGATAGCGTGGCTAAAGCTTTAGACTGGATGGATCAGTTTAAAGTTTCACACCTGGCCGTTACAGATGGCCGTAAATTACTGGGCCTAATTTCAGAAAATGATTTACTGGATAGTCCCGATGCGGAAATTTTATTATCAGAACATAAAACACATTTATTACAGTGTTTTGTGTTTGATCATCAGCATGCCTATGACGTATTACGGCTTATGAGCAGCCTTGAGCTTTCTTTAATTCCGGTTTTAAATGCCACCGAACAGTACCAGGGGAGCATCAGTACTATGAATCTTATTCATCATTTAAGTACAATGGCCTCGGTAGAACATCCGGGCGGAGTTTTAGTACTGGAAATGAATCAAAACGATTATTCAGCATCGCAAATTGCACAAATAGTTGAAAGTAATAATGCAAAACTTTTAAGCTTACACGTATCCTCCTCAAAAACCAGCACACGCCTTGAAGTTACATTAAAAGTGAACCGTGAGTCGGTAGCCGACATTATACAAACCTTACATCGCTACCAATATACCATAAAAGCCAGTTTTGAAACCGGTGACTATTCAAAACAAATGGAAGACAGGTTTAAACAGTTTTGGCATTATTTGAATATGTAATTTTAATTTACAAGCAAGTAATTACAATATAAATTTTACAAATCAATTAGGTTTTAATCTAATCCAATTTTAAAAACTATTCTTTAACAAATTTGTAGGTTAAGCCCTGCTCTGGTATAGCAACAGTATAAATACCATTAGCCCAATGGGTAATACTTATATTACTTTGTTCCTGTTTAATAATACTTTCGTAAACTACTTTGCCTAAAGCATCGTAAACTTTTAGGGTTTTACCAATTTGATTTGTAGTAGCGTTTAATGTTATTTGTGTTTTAGCAGGGTTGGGG
>RFNG01000160.1 GCA_009927275.1 Sphingobacteriia bacterium
CGCTTTAGAACATCCTGCGGATGGTTCCCCTTCGGGTCCTACGAATCCCTCGCGTATTTCACAAAATTGTTACGTTTAGAAATTGGCATCGATGGTTTTAATTTTCATAAAAATAAAAAGCCTTAGCCGGCTGTAGGGGCGCCAGCGTTCTTTTAACCGTTAGGTTAAAAAACCGAACCTGTGAAGCCCGCAAGACGGCGACCGCACAGCGGGAAGGCCCAAATAAAAATAACTTAGAGAATATAATTTAGGCGATGCCATTAATAAAAAAACCATTGATTAAAAAACCATTTAATACAAAATAGCAATCATTAAATCTTGCAAAAGCGCTGCATGGCTTGCACCCGAGGGAAGTATGCCTTTTGATTTTAAATCGCAGTCTTTTAAAGCTTTAAAAATGTCTTTAAGTTTTGTTAAGTTATAATAACCGCAAGCTGTAACATAGGTTTTAGCAAAATATGGATTAATGCCCAAGTCTTTTGCAAGGTTAGCATTGCTTTTATCATTTATAAAATGCACACGCATAACTTTGGTAAAAAACCCGTAAAGCATAGCCAGTAATAAAGGTAGGGGATGCTCTTTTTCATTAGCAGCAAATACAAATGTAATTTTTAAAGCCTTTTCAATATGGCGTTGCGCAATGGCGTCCTGCAGTTCAAATACATTATAATCTTTACTAATACCAACATGCTGTTCAACATGTTCTATATCTATTGCTTGCCCTGGCTGTAAGTTTACTTTTATTTTTTCAATTTCTAAAACCAGCCGGCTTAAATCACTCCCACATGATTCTGACAATAAAAATGCCGCCCGCGGATGAATGCCCATATGTAGTGATTTTACATAGCTATTTATCCAATCGGGGATTTGATTATCGTATAGTTTTTTACTTTCAAAAACAATGCCGTTTTTTTGAGCTAACTTGTATAATGCAGTGCGCTTATCAATAGTTTTATATTTATAGCAAAGCACCAAAATAGTATGGGGCGAGGGATGTTTTATATAGTCTAACAAATCGTTTTTTGAATTTGACGTTTCGTCGTCGTTATCTGATAGGCCTTTTGCTATACCTTTTAGGTTTTGGGCTTCACGTACAATTACCAATACCCTGTTACCCGTCATGGGAAATTGCCGGGCAAAGCCGGCTACCTGATTTACATCTGTGTCTTTACCATATAAAATATAGGCGTTAAACGCGCGGTCCTCATCGCTTAAACCAAACGCTTCAATAGCATTACTCAGCGCATCAATAAAATAGGGCTCCTCACCATGCAACACATACAGGGGTTCAAAATGCTGCTGTTCTATCTGCTTTAATAATTTTAAATAATCACTCACGCCTTTAAAGATACTAATATTGAAACGCAAATACCTAATGCTTACATTTGCATTAATATTATGCAAGCGCTTCAGGGGCAACATAATGAATTATTAGATTTAGTACTTCAGCTAAGTATTCGTTTTAGTTTGAATATTATTACTTTAATAATTTTATTACGGTATATTTATTTTACTACCTATAAAAAAAGTGAGCTCTTTTTTACATTTGTTGTTTTTAATGTAATACTCTTTTTGGTATGTTTCTTTTTAAACCGCATTGAGTTTAGTATTGGCGCCGCTTTTGGTTTATTTGCGGTATTTGGCATGTTGCGTTACCGTACCGAAGAAATTAGTATACGCGATATGTCGTATTTATTTTTTGTTATTGCATTGGGCCTTTTACATGCCGTATCACACATGCATTTACAGCAAGCCTATTTTGAATTTATTTTTATTGGCGGCATAGATATTGTATTACTTGTTTTAGCTGCAGTGTTAGAGCATCAAAAACTTTTAAAAAAGAAGCGGTTACACTTATTCAATACGATAATTTAGAATTACTGCAGCCTTTTAATAAAGCCGCTTTGCAGCAAGATTTAAAACAACGCACCGGCTTAAATATTAGTAGAATTAGTATTGTAAAAATAGATTTTACCAAAGCATCAGCGCAGCTGAGGGTGTATTGCAAAGAAGATTAAAACGTTACAACTTTCATTTTCAAAAAAGCAATCCAATTGCTTAAAATCGCTTAATAATTTTAATGTTTGTATTCAATTATAGTATGGTATAAAAATGTAATGAAGTGTTTTATGTTGTATGCATTTTTATTTAATGCCTTTATAGATACTTGTGATTTTTATTTGGGCGATGCCTTCGGCCCGGGCTACTCCGGGCTCGCTAAAGCTTGGTTATTGCTAGGCAATGAACCAAGCCCTGCGTATCCCTATCGCGGTTTTGATTTAA
>RFNG01000143.1 GCA_009927275.1 Sphingobacteriia bacterium
TTTAAAACTCACTTTTGGTATAAAAATTCACTTTTGGAAACTTTTCTTGAGCCATTTGTAGTATCCATGCACTTTCAGCTAAAAAAACAGGCCGCTGCTCTTTGTCAAATGCAATGTGCGCAGCTCGGTCATTCATAAACGTTTCTAAATCGTTTTTTTCGCCGTTAAACCATAACGCTTTAAATACATTTAAAGGCTCAAAGCCAACACTGGCATTATATTCGGCTTTTAAACGGTGTTGTATTACTTCAAATTGCAGTGCACCTACAGTACCAATAATTTTACGCCCGTCGGTTTTACGGCTAAACAATTGGGCTACACCTTCGTCGGTTAGCTGCTCTAGCCCCTTTTGCAATTGCTTGGTTTTCATGGGGTCTAAATTTGTAACGTAACGAAACAATTCGGGTGAAAAATGTGGAATACCCTCAAACTGTAAGGTTTCACCTTCTGTTAACGTATCACCAATTTTAAAATTACCGGCATCGTAAAGTCCAATAACGTCTCCGGGGTAAGCGGTATCAATTACTGATTTTTGCTGTGCCATAAAGGCGGTTGGGTTACTAAAGCGTAATTGTTTGGCAGTTCGCACGTGATAGTAATAGGTATTGCGTTCAAACATACCCGAGCATATTCGTAAAAAGGCAATACGGTCACGGTGTTTGGGATCTAAATTTGCATGAATTTTAAAAATAAATCCGCTAAAAGCCTTGTTTAGTGGTAATATCGCACCAGCAGTGCTGGTTCTTGGGCCTGGAGGTGGCGCAATACGTACAAAACAATCCAGCAATTCTTTAATTCCAAAATTATTTACGGCTGATCCAAAAAATACAGGGCTTAAATGGCCCTTACGGTAACTTTCAGGATTAAAGGTGTTGTATACGCCGTTAATAAGCTCCACATCATGTCGTAGCTGCGCGGCATCATCAATACCCAAGCGCTGTTCCAAAAGGGGATCTTGTAAATTATTAAAACTGAGAATAGCTTCCAGTGTGGTTTTACTATCGCCCTGAAATACATTAAAATGCCCCTCACTTAAATCGTAAACCCCTTTAAAGCGCTTTCCTATACCTACCGGCCAAGTCATGGGTCTAACATGGATGTGCAGTTCTTTTTCTATTTCATCAAGTAAATCAAAAGGGTTTTGTCCTTCGCGGTCAAGTTTATTAATAAAAACAATAACCGGCGTTTGGCGCATTCGGCATACCTCAAGCAATTTACGGGTTTGAGGCTCAACACCTTTAACACAGTCAATTACCATTATTACACTATCTACGGCACTAAGGGTGCGGTAGGTGTCTTCGGCAAAGTCTTCATGGCCGGGGGTATCTAAAATATTTACTTTATATGTTTCGTACTCAAAAGCCATTACTGAAGTTGAAACCGAAATACCACGCTGTTTTTCAATTTCCATAAAATCAGAAGTGGTAGCTTTTTTTATTTTGTTAGATTTTACAGCACCTGCCGTTTGTATGGCACCTCCAAACAATAAAAGTTTTTCAGTTAAAGTGGTTTTACCCGCATCGGGGTGTGCAATAATAGCAAAAGTGCGCCGCCGCAATATTTCTTGTTCAAAATTCATACCCGGCGCAAAGATAGAACTTGTGCTGAAACTGATACCTAAACATAAATGTCATTATAGTTTAACGATAGCGCTTATTTAATATGGTTTATAGTTTATGGGGGTATTTTTAAAGTTTTGGGTAGGGCAATGCCTTTAAGGATTGTATGATTTTTGTATAGCGCAATACCTTGTAATTAGTTTCTTATTTGATTTTTTTAGCGATGCTTTCGGCCCGGGCTACTCCGGGCTCGCTTAAGCTCGGTTATTGCTACGCAATGAACCAAGCCCTACGTATCCCTATCGCAATTGTTTTATGTTGAAATATTTTTTTTGCGAAGTGTTTTAGAATTGTTTTATTTTTTTGGCGATGCCGTCGGCCCGGGCTGCTCTGGGCTCGCTTTGCTCGGTTATTGCTACGCAATGAACTAAACCCTACGTATCCCTATCGCGGTAATTTTATG
>RFNG01000027.1 GCA_009927275.1 Sphingobacteriia bacterium
CCAAAATGAAACCGATTTTAACCAAAAATGAAACCGATTTATTTTGTTTTACTCATATATTTTTTTTTATTTGCAAAAATTAATAATATGAAAAAATATAATCTACCCATTAAACTATTTTTAGGGATTACTACATCCTTATTAATGGTTGGTTGTAAAGGCCAAATGGAACCTTTCAGCTCAGTACCTCATTGTGTAAATACTATGGAGTTAGCCTCTTTAAACACGGGCATGACTAAAGGTGAAGCAATCAGTAAATTAGGCGGTTTGTATCCGTATGATGTATTGGCAGCTGACGAAACAGGTTGTGAAATTTTCCAATACCGGTACAGAAGGCCAAAAAAAGAAGTTAGTTCAACGCGGTCTTGGTTTCGTGAAACACTACGTGATGGCAAACGTGTTTATGAAACTAAAGATAATAATGCATTTTTAGTTTTTAAAGGTGGGCGCTTAGATTTTGTGTTAACTGAAAACGATCCTAGTGTTGAAAAAGTGCTTTCTGAAATTGCCATGTACAAGGTTACATGTACAGAATCTAATTTAATGAGTCGTTTAAAGGGTTGTACTGATAAATCGGCATTAAATTATAATGAAAAAGCAAAAACAGATAATGGTACTTGCGAGTATTGTCCTTGTGGTTACGAAATTAACAGAGGATTTAACGATAAACGCCCCATTTCAGATTGTAACCAGAAATGTACTGAAACTGATGAGTCTAAAGCACGCCGAGAAACTGAACGTCAACGAGCTGAAGCTGAACGCTTAAGAAAATTGGAAGAAAGCCGTCGTTGCACCAATTGTGATTTAATTGAAAAATTAATGAATGGAAAGGGTGGTAATATTAACATTAACTTAGATGTAAATGCCGGTTCAAAAGCTAAAACAACTGTGCAAACAGAAACTATTTCTGAAGTAATTAATGCGCCTGTAACAAATAAAATCAAAGCGCCAAAAACAAAAGAAAAGTCTGTTAAATCTAAAAAGGATAATACCGATGTATCATGGTTTAAGCGTAAAGCTAAAGTTTCTGATACTCCTGTTAAAGAGCCATCAAACGACCACGTTAGTTTATTTTAATTTATTTATACCTATTTACTATGAAAACAGTTAAAAATTTAATTATTTGCAGCGCTCTGCTGAGCCTTATGTCGTGTGCAAAATATGTGTCTACAAATTATTGTACTACACCAGAAAATATCTGGAAGCTTGAAAAAGACATGAGTTTATCTCAAATAAATGCCACTTTGGGTGTTGAACCCTATGATATTTATATTAATGATCAAAGTCACAACAAAGTGCTTTTATATAAATACCGTTTACGCACACAAGATCCTTCTATTACTAATCTATCTGGTACGTATGATGAAGGTGCTTTACGAAATCAGGAAGAATTATTTTTATCGCGTGATGAAAAAAACCTGTATGTGGTATTAGATTCTAAAACAAATAAAATGTTACAATATATTACAGATGCAGGACGCAGCGATGCATTTGATGTACAAGTAAGAGCATTTTATTTTAAAAATGTATTACCAGAAGTAATCAACAAGCAAGTAAAATAACCTTAAAAGCCGGGCATAAGCCCGGCTTTTTTTTTAAAATTCGTTAAACTTTTTATACCCATGATTCGCGCCAAAACATACACCTATTGCATATTGGTTATGCTAAGCGTAAAATACTACTCGCAAGAATCAACTTGGACGAAAGACGATAAGGTATTTATGTATCAAGCTTGCAGATATTATGTAGATAAAAAATATCCAACCCCCGATTTGTCTGCTCAGTTTACTACCGATGACGTACTTAAGTTTAATGAAATTAAAGAAAAATCGTGCTTGTGCATGGTTGATCAGGTTCAAAAAACCATGTTGCGCTCAACTTACGAAGGCTGGCTTGAAAATGAACAACGTGCTTTTATTGAACAGCGTGTAAATGATTGTGTAAGGCTGTTTAATTACCCGCTAGATGCATTAGTTGAAAAAACAAAAGTTAAAGAACTTGAATCAAAATCAGATGCAATAAAAGAGTCCTTTTTTTATGGCATGTGGACCTGTGAAGTTTCAAATATTGTAAAATCAACTGCTAAACTTAAAAAGAAATGGTTTGAAAAACCCATGTTTCGTAGTCTGTCGCAATACGATGTAATTTTAAAAGAAGACGGTAGTTTTGTGGCGCCGTTTTTAAGAAGCTCAGCGGGTATACATAGCATGGAAAACCGTTTAACAGGTACCTGGAATTTTGATGAGGAAACCAAATCATTAACCTTTACTTTATTTGAAAATTTTAAAACCCTGTTTTTTATTAAAAGTCAAAATACATTTATATCCAAATATCAAATTGAGTTTGCAAAACCAAATTTTATTAAAATACATTCTGACTATACTGGAAAAACTTATCAATTAAACAAACAAAAATCTAATAAATGAAAATCATTTTACTACTTTTTTTAACTGCCTGCGTGTCTATTATACAAGC
>RFNG01000025.1 GCA_009927275.1 Sphingobacteriia bacterium
AACAAAGGCCAGGTACATGATCAGTTTTTTAAATCGCGCCCCGATGTTTTGTTTGGCGCAATGACCGGACCATTGGCTGTTTTTATTCGAAATAATGGTGTTAGCTATCAGCTTAGTCGTATAGATAGCTATAAAGATGCTGTACACCCTCGGCCAAATGGAGACCCAACAGCAAAACCAAAAGATATAGACCAGCAAACTGTTTACCGTATTGACATTAACTGGCGTAATGCACGGCAAGCCAGTAATATGAGCTTTGATGAAACGCTACCCGGATACAATAACTATTACCTACCCTCCTGCCCAAACGGTGCTTTTGATGTAAAAAGTTATAAAGGCATTACTTTACATAACATTTACAATGGTATTAATGTACATTATTACGAGCATAAAGGTGCATTAAAACATGATTATATAGTTGCACCTGGTGCTAACTATAAAAACATACAACTTGAAGTAAATGGTGCCGAGGTTAAAATAAATGACAATGGCAGTTTGTTTTTAATAACGCCACTAGGTAAAGTTGAGGAAGGCGCACCTATTGTTTTTCAAAACGGTAAACAACTAAATGCCAAATGGGTTTTAAAAAATAATATTTTAAGTTTTAGTATTGAAAACTATAACCCCCAAGCAAAACTTATAATTGACCCTTTAACTCGTTTATGGGGCACTTATTATGGGGGAAGTGGATTAGATTATAGTATGGGCTTATCAACCGATGCGAGTGGCAATGTTTTTATGTCGGGTTATACGGCTTCAAATACAAGTACCATAATAGCAACAACTGGGGCTTTTCAGGCTACATATAATGGTGGTAATTATGATGCGTATCTGGTAAAGTTTAACACCTTAGGTGTGCGCTTGTGGGGTACCTATTATGGAGATTCTGGAGATGATTATGCCAGAGATTGCGCTACAGATGGACAAGGAAATACATATTTAACGGGCACAACCTTTGTTTCTACTTTAAATGTATTAGCAACAGCAGGGGCACATCAAACAACATACACAACCACTTATTGGGGCTGGGGCAATGCCTTTTTAGCAAAGTTTAATAGCAATGGGCAACGTATATGGGGCACTTATTACGGTGGGCTTGGAGGTGAATGGGGTTATACCTGTGTTACCGATTTGCAAAATAATGTTTACATGTGTGGTTATGCGCATTCAGTAGATGGTAATGTTATCGTTACGGCTGGTGCGCATCAATCAATAACCATAGGTGGTGCAAGCGGGGGGTATATTGCTAAATTTAATGCTAATGGGGTACGGCAGTGGGGCACCTATTATGGTAGCGATAACCGCATTACAGATTGCTGTATTGACAATAATAATAATTTATATGTTTCTGGGTACATATCATTCGCTAATTGGATGCTTACAAGTACTAATAGTTTGATTGCTACCCCAAATGCACATCAAGTAAATCTTGCTGGAGGATCAGGTTATGATGCTTTTTTAGCAAAATTTAATGCAAATGGTGTTAGGCAATGGGGTACATATTATGGAGATATTTCAGCTGAAGGTAATTCTGCAGTAACAGATATGATTGCTTGCGCTGCAGATCAAAATGGAAATATTTACATGTGCGGGAATTCGGGATATGTTCAAAATGGAACAGTTCTAGCAACAATCGGTAGTTATCAAAGTATGTTTTGTACTTTACCATATGAGAGTTTTCTGGTTAAATTTAATTCAAACGGTCAGAGGACTTGGGGTACATATTATGGTAGAGGTAGTGGCAATCATTGCGGAACGCCTTCGCCTTGGTCATATTGCTATTTAAATTCAATAACTACAGATTTATTAAATAATGTATATGTTTCGGGTTGGTCGTCTTGTATACCTGAAGCAATAACACCTATGCCCTACCAAACATGTAATCAGGATGGTGCAATTTTTGCAAAATTTAATCAAAATGGAGTTAGACAATGGGGAACATATTATGGTGGTATTGGTAAGGCCACTTCAAGCATTGCAGACAATTTTGGTAATATTTATTTTTCGGGTAACACATCTTCAACTAATAACATTTCATCACTTCAATCACATCAAATGAATTATGCTGGTAATACTGATGGCTTTTTAGTAAAATTTACCGAGTGTTTAAATCAAACACCACAGGCATTTGTAACAAATACAACCTGTGCCGGTTCAAATTTAACATTTTCATCCGCTATAAATGGTGTTGGCCAAATATCTTATAGCTGGTCTGGACCAAATTCATTTACATCTTCGTTACAAAATCCTATAATCAGCAATGCATCTACTATACATGTTGGCGTTTATACTGTAACAATAAATAACAACGGATGCGTTAGCCAAGCAACTGCACAGGTTAACAATATTGTTTCAAATCCCAATATTATGGTATTAGGGCCAAATACAATTTGTAAAGGTGACACCGCTTATTTAGCCACTACAGGTGCAGTAAATTATACATGGAATACTGTGCCTCAATCATCTACCTTAGCTTTAAGCCCAAGCATTACAACTGTTTATACCGTAATTGGCACAAATAGTATGGGTTGTAGCAGTCAAAGTTTATATACTTTATATGTTAGGGCAAAATTAAATCCCACTGCAACAGTAAGTTCTAGTAGTGTATGTTTAGGATCATCCATATTGTTTTTTGGTTTATTAAATACAAATACAGCAAACCCAATTTACAGTTGGACAGGACCTGGATCTTTTAGTTCTAATATTTTTAATCCATATATTTCTGCAGCATTGCCAATACATGTTGGTATTTATACATTAACCATAAATAATTTAGGGTGTATTGAAACCACAACTACACAAGTTAATGCTGTAACGCCTATTCCAAATCTATCAATTGTTGGTCCTACTGTAATATGTGTGGGTGAAAATGCAAAATTATCAGCTTTGGGTGCTAATTCTTATACCTGGGTAAACAATGCATCAAACAACTACAGCATTACTGTTTCACCTTCAGTTAATACAACATATACCTTATTAGGAAATACAAATAATTGTGAAAGTTATTTATACTACACTTTAAAAGTAGATGAATGTATGGCAATAATTGATATAGATAATGCTGTGCTTAAAATATTT
>RFNG01000107.1 GCA_009927275.1 Sphingobacteriia bacterium
ATTGGCATTGAAGTGCCTAATCAAAATCCAGAAATGGTGCCCATGAAAAACATTTTAGCTTCTGAAAAATTTAACAGTACTACTTTTGAACTGCCTATAGCGCTCGGTAAAACAATTAGTAATGAAGTGTTTATTACCGACCTTGCTAAAATGCCGCATTTACTTATGGCAGGTGCTACAGGGCAGGGAAAATCTGTGGGCTTAAATGCGGTATTAGTATCCTTGCTTTATAAAAAACATCCCGCACAGGTAAAATTTGTTTTGGTTGATCCCAAAAAAGTAGAACTCACTTTATTTAATAAAATAGAACGTCACTTTTTAGCCAAATTACCAAATTCCGAAGAGGCTATTATAATTGATACTACAAAGGTTATACATACTTTAAACTCATTGTGTATAGAGATGGATAATCGATATGCGCTTTTACAAGATGCTCAGGTTAGAGACATCAAATCATACAATTTAAAATTTGTACAGCGTAAACTTAATCCAAACGATGGACATAAATTTTTGCCGTATATAGTTGTTGTAATAGACGAATTTGCCGATTTAATTATGACCGCCGGTAAAGAAGTTGAAACGCCTATAGCACGACTGGCCCAGCTGGCACGTGCCATCGGCATTCACCTCATCATTGCAACACAACGTCCATCCGTAAACATTATAACAGGTACTATTAAAGCTAATTTTCCGGCACGTATTGCATTTAGAGTTACCAGTAAAATTGATAGCCGCACGATTTTAGATGCGGGCGGTGCAGAGCAATTAATAGGACGTGGTGATATGCTTTTAAGCACGGGCAATGATATTATACGAATACAATGTGCCTTTGTGGATACGCCGGAAGTTGAAAAAATAACAGAATTTATTGGCAGTCAGCGGGCGTATCCAAGTGCTTTTATGTTGCCAGAATATGTTGGAGAAGATGGGACCGGCGGCATCGATGAAATCGATTTGAGTGAGCGGGATAAAATGTTTGAAGAAGCTGCAAAACTTGTAGTTCAATTTCAACAAGGCAGTGCTTCGTTTTTACAACGTAAATTAAAACTGGGCTATAACAGGGCCGGTAGAATTGTAGACCAACTTGAAGCTGCAGGTATTATTGGTCCGTTTGAGGGCTCCAAAGCCCGTGACGTATTAATTAAAGACATGGTTCAATTGGATGATATTTTTCAAAAACTAAAACAAATATGAATTTTACAAGCCTTTTTACTAAACGTTTAATTTTAAGTTTTGTACTGTTTTACGGTATTTCATTGTTTGGTCAAGATCAAGATCCTAAGGCTAAATTAATTTTAGATGACTTAAGTAAAAAAACAAAATCGTATGGTTCAATTCAGGCTCATGTAAAATTTCAAGTAATTGGAAAGGATAAAAAACCCCTTGATAAACCTCAACAATGGATATTGCAACTAAAAGATAAAAAATTTAAAGTAAATATCCCAGGTACGCAAATCGTATGCGATGGTGTTACATTATGGAATTTTAACCAAGATGCACAAGAACTTACAATAAAAATGTATCAAGAATCCAATGAAGAACAAAACCCGGCTAAAATGTTTACCATGTATGAAACAGGTTATAAGTATAAATATAGCGGCACCCAAGTTAGTGGTGGAGTTACATGCGATCTTATTGAACTTTATCCCTCCGTTAAGCCTGAACGAAAAAAATTTCATACTGTAAAAATGTGGGTTGATTCTAAGAAAAAACAAATCAAACTTTTAAAGCTTATAATGAAAGATGGCAGTATACAGGTTTTTGAAATGCAGAAGTTTGAACCTAACATTGTTTTTAATGATGCTCTTTTTAAATACGATACCAAAGGATTGAAACCTGAACAAATAAACGATGAGCGTGAATGAAACAGGTAATGTACTCTATATAACCGAATTTTGGCCTGATCCCACACAATCAGCGGCAGGCCGACGTCAAGTTCAAATACTTCGCATACTAGAATCTGCAGGTTATAATGTAACAACTGCAAGTACTGCCCACTGGAACGAAAATCAAAACACAACTACGTTTACAAAACAGCGGTTACAGTTATTTCTAAATACGGAACAAACTGTATCTGACCTTATACATCATAACCCAAAACTGGTGATTTTTGACCGTTTTTTACAAGAAGAAAAATGGGGCTGGATTTTTGATCAGTTTTTGCCCACCTGTATTAAAATTACTGATACCAGTGATTTTTACTCCCTGCGAAATTCACGTGAACATTCTATTACGTCACATACCGTGTGGAATATCGATTCAATGTTAGAAGATCCCGTTTTGCTGCGCGAACTGGCTAGTATATACAAGTGTGATTTAAATCTTGTTATATCCTCTGTGGAATATAAACTTTTAACCCAAGACTTTAAAGTTCATCCTGATTTAATACTACATTTGCCCTTTCGGATTTTAAATGCAGAACCCCTTGCCGAAAACCAGCGTTTGTATTGGAAAGACCGTAAACACATTGTTTTTATTGGACAATACAAACACGCGCCTAATAGGGATTGTATTGAATTTATTCAGTCTAATCTTTGGCCTGAAATCATGCAACGCATTCCCGGTATAGAAATGCATATCTACGGAGCGGGTTTTCCGCAAGCATACATTTCAAAATTCAATGCGGTTTATACTAGTCTGCAAATTCGAGGTGTTTGTAATCATTTACATCCCATTTTAAATACATACCGAATAGTATTTGCTCCTTTACGTTTTGGCGCGGGGCAAAAAGGTAAATTTATTGATGCGATGTGCGCCGGTACACCAATAATTACCAGCGCCATAGGTGCGGAGGGCATGTGGACAGCCCACGAAATTCCGGATAGTATAGCGCAAAACGATACTGATTTAATTACCTTATTAGAACGTGTGTATAACAACGAAAAAAAATGGAAACAATCACAGACCTTATTTAATCAAGTGGCATTGCATTTACAGTCTAATGCATTTGAAAACACATTTGTAAATACCCTACAAACGCTATTACATACACTTAAATCACACCGACATACCCATATTTTGGGCCGAATTTTAAAAACCGAAGCCTATGCAGCTCAACGGTATAAATACCGGTATATTGAAGAAAAAAACAAAAAAATAGGTGGCACCCCCCCTAAATTTTAAACAAAAACACAAAAAAATGTATTTTTTTTAAACTCCCCCCCCTTTTTTTATAGTTTTGCATAAAATTTTACATTATGCACACCCGTCGACAAATTGCCATGCAGGAAGTCATTAACCGCAAACCGGTTGAACCTCGCATTGAAAAGGCACAAGTAAGCACCTATTTTGGTAAACATGTATTTGGCGTTGATGCCATGCGCGAGTATTTAAGTGATGAAGGCTATAAAGCAGTTACTGAAGCTATGGAAAAGGGTGTTGCAATTGATCGAAAAGTGGCCGATCAAGTGGCCGCATGCATGAAAGCCTGGGCTCAATCCAAAGGCGTAACCCATTATACGCATTGGTTTCAGCCCCTAACAGGCACCACTGCTGAAAAACATGATGGATTTTTTGAACCTTTTGGAAATGGCCGTGCCATTGAACGCTTCAGTGGTTCACAACTGGTGCAACAAGAACCGGATGCCTCTTCCTTTCCAAATGGTGGCGTAAGGAGCACGTTCGAGGCGCGCGGATATACTGCCTGGGATCCCACCTCGCCAGCTTTTATTTGGGGTGAAACACTGTGTATTCCTACAATATTTGTATCCTATACCGGCGAGGCTTTAGATTACAAAACGCCCCTCTTAAAATCTTTACATGCTCTGGACCGCGAAGCTACCGAAGTGTGTCAGTATTTTGATAAATCTGTTAGCAAAGTAATTGGAACATTAGGCTGGGAACAAGAGTATTTTTTAATAGATGCCGCGCTTTATAACATTCGTTACGATTTACAACAAACCGGCAGAACTTTATTTGGGCATGCGCCTGCTAAAGGCCAACAACTTGAAGACCATTATTGGGGCTCCATTCCGGAACGCGTGTTGGCATTTATGAAAGATTTTGAATACGAATCACATCTTTTAGGCATTCCTGTAAGAACTCGACATAATGAGGTAGCGCCTGCGCAATTTGAATGTGCCCCTGTATTTGAAGAAATCAATATTGCGGTAGATCATAATCAATTGCTAATGGATGTAATGGAAAAGGTTGCCATTCGTCATCATTTTAGAGTTTTATTACATGAAAAACCTTACGCGGGAGTAAACGGTTCGGGCAAACATAACAACTGGAGTTTGGCTACTAATACCGGTAAAAATTTACTTTCTCCAGGAAAAACACCAAAAACCAATCTTCAGTTTCTTACCTTTTTTATTAATATTATAAAAGCTGTGCATGATCATGCCGATTTGCTTCGCGCTTCTATTGCCAGTGCAAATAATGATCACCGACTGGGTGCAAACGAAGCGCCTCCGGCCATTATGAGTGTTTTTGTGGGTGAACAGTTAAATGCCGTTTTAAATGAACTTGAAAAAAGTGTTGGTACACGAAAGTTAAGCCCCGAAGAAAAAACCGCATTAAAACTGAGTATTGGTAAAATACCTGATATTTTACTTGATAATACAGACCGTAACCGTACTTCACCCTTTGCATTTACAGGAAATAAATTTGAATTTCGAGCTGTGGGCTCTTCAGCAAACTGTTCTGGTGCTATGATGGTTTTAAATACCATCGTGGCCGATCAGCTACATCAGTTTAAAACAGCCGTTGACGGTTTAATGCACACCAAGAAACTGGATAAAGACGATGCCATTTTTCAAATTTTACGCCAGTATATTCAGCAATCAAAAGCCATTCGTTTTGAAGGCAATGGTTACAGTGATGCATGGAAAACCGAGGCACAAAAACGCGGACTTAAAAATATACCCACAACCCCGGGCGCATTAGATTTTTACATGTCTAAAAACGTTTTGGCTTTGTTTGAACGTCAGCATATTTTAACGCATCGCGAGCAAGAAGCACGTTATGAAATATTTTTAGAAACCTACACTAAAAAAATTCAAATTGAATCACGTATTATTGCCGATATGGTTAATAATCAAATTATTCCTGCAGCCATTGCGTATCAAAAAGTGCTTGTAGACAATGTAAACGGCATGAAGCAAATAATGCCTGCCTCTATATTTAAAACTGCCTCTGAAATTCAGATGGCTGTAATTCAAGAAATCAGTACGCGCACTACCATAATACAAAAATCAGCCGAAGCCATGCGTCAGGAGCGAAAAAAAGCCAATGCGCTTAGCAGTTCACGTAAACAGGCCGAAGCGTATTGTACTCGTGTTAAACCTTATTTTGATTCTATTAGGTATCAGGTTGATAAATTAGAATACATTGTAGATGACCAAACCTGGCCACTGCCTAAGTATCGCGAAATGTTGTATTTGCGGTAATGCGTTCAAAAGCTACCATTAAAAAATTAACGGCAGATGATTTTAAACTGCTAAAAACGCTTTGCAGTATATACGGGCCAAGCGGAGACGAAACAGATGTAAGAGATTTTATAATAAAGTATATTACAACACATCAAAAGCATTGGCGTTGCAAACCAAAATTATTTTATGGTAGAGGTTTTCAAAATACATTAGTGGTTGTTTTTGGCAAACCCCGTACAGCTGTTTTTTGCCATATGGATACAGTTGGCTTTACCCACCGGTATAATAAACAACTCATTAATATTGGAAGTCCGCAGGGGAGTAAAAATACAATTGTTTGGGGCAAGGAAAATAACCATATTTTAAAAGGTCCATTACAAATACATTCCCAAACAAAAAAAATTTCTCTGCAATCAAAGATTTTACCCCAAACGGGTACCGCTTTTGTATTTGAATCTAAATTTACTAAAACCTCAAAAAACATTGAATCTGCATATTTAGACAACCGCCTGGGTGTATTTATAGCTCTCAAATTAGCCGAAACCCTCAGCGATGGTATTTTAGCATTTACCACATGGGAAGAGGTTGGCGGTGGTAGTGTTTCATTTTTACAAAACCATATCGCAAAAACCTATTCTATTTCGCAGGCTTTAATTGCCGATGTGAGTTGGATTAGTGAAGGGGTAAAAGCCGGTAAAGGCGCTGTAATCAGTATGCGCGACCGATGGATTCCACGACAAGAATTTGTAAGGCAATTAATACTTAAAGCCGAAAACGCACACATACCCTTTCAACGTGAAGTAGAAGCGTCTGGAGGCAGCGATGCTGCTGAACTTCAAATGGCTGAAAACCCCTGGGACTGGTGTTTTGTTGGCGCTCCAATATCTGGAGTACATACACCAAAAGAAGTAGTACATGTAAATGATATACAGTCTATGCTGGATTTATACCAATTGTTTTTAAAGCACCTTTAAGTTTCATTTGTACTTTTAAACCATGAATGCAAAGGTTAAAATTACCGGAATTATTCCGGTGCGTTATGCCTCAACGCGCTTTCCGGGTAAAGCGCTGGTTGATATAAAGGGAAAATCCATGATACAACGCGTAATTGAACAGGCTTCCAAAGCCAAGGGCTTAACACAACTTATTGTTGCTACTGATGACGCCCGTATTTTTGATTATGTTCAACACCTGGGTTATACTGTTATTTATACACAAGAAAATCATCTTTCGGGTACAGACCGATGCATTGAAGCTATGGAGCAAGCTTGTCCGGATACAGATTATGTAATTAACATTCAAGGCGACGAGCCTTTTTTAAACCCTCTTCAAATTGATGAACTTGCCGCTGCCTGCGATGGTATTAAATCAGTAATAACACAGGTAAAAGCATGTCATAATGCAAATGACCTGCTTCAAACCGGTGAAGTTAAAGTTGTTTGTAACGCTGCAGGAGAAGCCATGTATTTTAGCAGAGCGGTAATTCCCGCTGGCAAATCTGGAACCATTGAAGAATGGATAAAAAATTATACATATTTACGTCATGTGGGATTATATGCCTACAAAAAAGAGGTTTTAAAAACCATCGGCACTCTGCCCATATCCGATTTAGAAACACTGGAATCCCTGGAACAATTGCGATGGCTGCAAGCTGGAATAAAAATTCATTGTATTGAAACCCAATTTGAAAGTCATTGCATTGATACCCCCGAAGATTTGCAGCGCATCTTAAATAGGTTGCAATTTTAACTGAAACATGAACGCTTTTGATTATGATTTACCCGAAAATGCCATTGCAACCTATCCGCTTGAAAATCCCGAGGATGCTAAGTTTTTAAGCTATATTCAAGATACCGTAAAAACGCACAACATTCTAAATTTAATTGATGTTTTACCTGCCCATACCTGTTTTATAGGCAACAATTCTAAGGTTATTCCGGCACGTATAGTAGGATTTTCAATTCAAAAAAAAGCGCTTGAATTATTTATTATAGAACTTTTAGAGGAACGCAGAGATCATCAAACTGCAATTTGTCATTGTATGGTTGGCGGCATCCGCAACTGGCCCCCGCATCACACCTTAAACGTAACCAATGATCAAATTACATTATCTGCTACATTTATTGAACGGCATCCCAAAGAAGGTGTGCTTATACAATTTCAATGGACTTCACAATTATCAATTTCGTGGTATGAGGTTTTAGAGCAATTTGGAACCACTCCCATTCCTCCCTATTTAAATCGACCTGCAGAGCCCGTTGATGCTTTGCGTTACCAAACGGTATATGCCACACACAAGGGCTCAGTAGCTGCGCCCACTGCAGGATTACATTTTACATCCAACCACATTGCCGACTTAATACGCAATGGCTTTAAATTTGAATACCTAACACTTCATGTAGGACCAGGAACCTTTAAGCCTGTTAAAGCAGCACACTGGAAGGATCATGTAATGCATGAAGAGAATGTGGAAATTTCAAAATCGTGTGTTGAATTTTTATGTGCCAATCCTGCTTCCACAATTTGTGCTATTGGAACAACCTCTTTGCGAACATTGGAAAGTTTTTATTGGATTGCTGTTAAAATTTTAAAAAACAATAATCTTGCAGAACCTTTGTTTCTTGAACAAGATTTTCCCGAAACACAAAACTGGAAGGCACCAGAAAATTTTAATCCTTGGCAAGTACTTTTAAAATGGATGCATGCAAACCAAAAACAGAATATAAACGCACGAACTGCTTTAATGATTCATCCCCAATATAAAATACAAAGTGTTGGCTATTTATGGACTAATTTTCATCAGCCCCGAAGTACGCTTTTAATGTTGGTAGAGGCTTGTATTGGACCCGTATGGAAATCGCTATACATGTACGCTTTAAATCATAATTTTAGGTTTTTAAGCTACGGAGATGCTTGCCTGTTTGAAATTAAACGCAGGTAATTATTATATTTGTTTATATGAAAACGCATTCCTTACTTTTACTTGTTTTAGTTGTAACCTTTAACCTTAAGGCACAATTCACACAAATTAATCATGCTCCTGCAAATGGTGAAACCTTTGAAATGTACCAATGTGACTCCACTGGTATTACTGCAGGCGCTTCAGGCACAAATACCACTTGGAATTACGGCGCCTTAAATAAACACAATAGCCTATTACAAAGCTATACCGTAGCCACTGTTAATTCCATGCAATATCCCTTAGCTAATGTTGCGGCTGCGGCATCAGCATCTAACATGTCGTATTACCGGAGTAAACCCGATACCTTATACTATTATGGTGGAAATATCGCTGTTGGTGCAATCGCTGCAAACTTAACCTACAGTAGTCCTGCATTATATGCCAAATACCCCATGAGCTATGGTGCACAAATCAATTCAACAACTGGAGGTAGTATTGTTGCCTCACAACCTTTTCCGGCTAACGGAGCATTTTCTGGTTTTGCAAATGTAAATGTAGATGGCAGCGGAACATTAACGTTACCTGGCAATAAAGTTTTTAATTCCACAACACGTGTAGTTACAAGCCAAACCATAAATTTTAATTTATTGGTGCCGGGCTCTGTAATTCAACGCAGTTATGATTTTTATGCAGTTGGAACAAAAGCTCCACTATTAAGTGTTGTTGCATCAACATTAAATACGCAATTGGGAGGAACAAGCACCCAAACACTTGTATTTTTAAATAAAGGGTCTTTATTAACCGGTAATTTTGATTTATCGGGATCTGCAATTGATGTATATCCAAATCCTGCTCAAACTATTATTACTGTTAAAAGTTCGCAAAATGCCCAATTGCGTATTTTAGACCTTAACGGACGATGTGTAAGTGAATTTGAAATGAATACAGGCTCAACAATGCTTGAAGTTGCTAACTCTAAGCCTGGAATTTATACGTTACATATTATTTTTGCAGACGGCACTCAGAGCACCAAAAAAATAATACTGATTCATTGATTATGACAATAGAAGAACGCGTAAATACCGAAATAAAAACGGCCATGCTGGCAAGGCAAAGTGCAAGGCTTGAAGCGCTGAGAGCCGTTAAGGCTGCTGTGCTGTATTTAAAAACTTCACCTGAAGGATACAGTGAGCAAACTGCACAGGTTGCGCTACAAAAGGAAGTAAAAAAACGAAATGAATCTGCTAGTATTTATACACAACAAAACCGTCAAGATTTAGCGGATATTGAACTTGCTCAAGCATTGGTTATTTCTGAATTTTTACCTAAACCTCTTACTGAAGACGAAATCAGAATTGAATTACAACAAATAATAAACGAAACCGGAATTAAGCAGGCATCAGAACTTGGAAAAGTAATGGGTATTGCCAGTAAAAAACTAGCGGGCAAAGCAGATAATCGAAAAATTTCTGAATTGCTTAAAAGCCTTTTAACATCTTAAAGAGTTTTTTATACCTAAAATCATAGCTAACATTTAGAACAAGTTTATGTAGCAAACTGATTTTTAACCTTTAGATCCTGAAAGGCATTGCCAAAAGTAAACAAACAACAAAAATTTGTGCCGAATATATCGCCCAAATCATACTTCAACATAAAATTAGCGCGATGAGGATGCGCAGGGTTTAGTTCATTGCGCAGCAATAACCGAGCGTAAGCGAGCCCGAAGCTTAGACTGAAGGCATCGCCCAAGAAAATAACTATAAGTAAAAATAGCGCGAGGGATTCGAAGGACCTGAAGGGGAACCATCCGGAGGATGTTCTGAAGCATAGCGAAATCCGCAGAAGCCCGACCCGAAGGGACGCGCCTAAATAAAAATCAATCAAACATAAACGACATCTCCCTAAATAAATTTCAACATAAAAT
>RFNG01000102.1 GCA_009927275.1 Sphingobacteriia bacterium
GGTGCCTTTTCCGGGAATGGGGGCTATAATTCTAATTCCTAATGCGGCTAAACTTAGCGCAATATCATCTTCTAAATTTTTAATTTTACTTATACGAACCCCTGCTGCGGGTACAATCTCATATAAGGTAACGGTTGGACCAACTGTAGCGCTTATTTTATCAATATCAATGCCATAATTTTTAAGCGTGGTACTAATTTTATTTTTATTAGCTACCAATTCATCCTGATTTACTTTGCTGGTTATGGCACCATAATCATTTAATAAATCAAATTCAGGAAATGCATAAGAGCCCAAATCCAGAGTAGGGTCATATTCTCCGTATTTTGAAACCAAAACGGCGGCTTTATTTTCTTCTACAAGTACGTCGTTTTGCTCAACAGGTGTTTGTATTACAAATTCTGGGTCCGCGCTATTTTTTTTAGGTTCGTGTTCAATAGGTAAATCAACCGGAAGGTCCTGTGCAGATACTGTTATTATTGCATTTGTATCCGTTGGGGTTTCAACAATATCTGTATCGGATTTACGTGTTACTGTAAATTCAAGCAATTCAGGATTTGAGGCTATAATGTCTGTTTCAGAGGCGTTAATATGCTCGTGTTGGTTTTCTGTATTTACTGCACTTGAGGGATCGGCTGCATCAAGGTGTTCATCTGCGTTATCTTTGGTAGGTGTTTGTAAAGGTGCTTGCGTATTTAACGGGGCTTTGGGCCGAGGTTTGGGAAATCGAATAATGTTTGCTACAAACAGGTAAAGCAATGCTATTAAAAGCAATAGTGCTGGAAAACCAATGCTACCCGTGTAAAGCATAAGCTGATTTGACCAAACATAACCAAAGGCGCCGCCAAAGGCACCATTTAAAAAATCTATGTGCTCGTAACATATAAAAGATAAACTTAAAGCCCACCAAATGGTAAAGCCCATCAGTTTAAAATAATGTTGTAGCGGTTTTAAAGTACTTTGTAAAAAAAGACCATAACCCAGCTGACTCCAGCCCAATAATATAAATAGTGAGGCAAAGCCAAAGGTTTTGTATATTAAAATATGGGCCCACAGGGCACCAATTTTACCCAATTTATTTTCAACACTAACGGTTCCGTCTAAAAATTCAGATAGGGGTAGATTCACTACATCCTGGTCATTACGCCAATACACTAAATAAGATGCTATAGCGGCTAAGGAGTAAAATGTACCAAACAACATGCATAAACCAATTAAGCGTTGATTTTTTTCATTTTTTAAAAACAGTGTAAGGCGCTTTAAAAACCCAGCTTTAGGAGTATCGGCATCAGGATTAGACTGTTCAGCGTTCTTTGGTTTTGCTTTGGATTTAGGGGTAGCCGGCTCCGATTCTGGATGAATGGGCTCAGTAGGAGTGTTTGAAGCGTCTTCAGGTGTTCTAAATTTATTCCGCCGTTCTTGAGCCATACGTTATAAATGTACATATTTACAAGTGTAGCATATAATATTCCCAATGCAATTTTTAACCTTAGGTTGTTAATCAAAAACTTACATTTGACGTATGAAATTCTTTTTAGTTTGGGGTTTAATTTTGTTCAATACGCTATTACAAAGTCAAACGGATAAGGCCGACTCTTTATGGGTTGCTACGCAGGTTGTTAAAACCGAATATCAGATTCCAATGCGGGATGGCGTTAAATTATTTACAAGTGTTTACGAACCACAAACACAGCAACAAGAACATCCCATTTTATTTGTGCGCACACCCTATTCATGTGCACCGTATGGAGCGGTTATTGCGCCCCGAATGTACAAATCATACTGGCTTTCATATTTACGAGATGGGTATATAATAGTTATGCAGGATGTACGCGGTTGTTATATGAGTGAAGGGGAATTTACCGATGTTAAACCATTACGAGCAAATACAGTTTCTAAAACAGAAACCGATGAGTCTACGGATGCTTATGACAGTATCGATTGGTTGATACGGCATTTAAAAAACTCCAACGGTAAGGTTGGTGTTTTTGGTATTTCATACCCCGGATTTTATGCCACGATGACGGCCGCATGCGGCCATCCGGCGCTAAAGGCAGCAAGCCCTCAAGCACCTGTTACCGACTGGTTTATGGGCGATGATTTTCATCACAATGGTGCTTTTGCATTAATGGATGGATTTTCATTTTTTTCGTCATTTGGAAAACCCCGGCCCTTTCCTCGTAAAACTGGAAAACCCGGTTATGTTTTTACAGATTCCGATAACTACCATTTTTATTTAAATCGTGGTCCCGTAAAACAGTTTATGCCCTTAATGGATAGTATTGCATTTTGGAAACAGGTGGTTCAACATCCCGATTATGATGACTGGTGGAAAGCCCGTGATGCGCGACGCGCTGCACCGTTTATTAAAATTCCCATTTTAATTGTAGGCGGTACATTTGACGCTGAAGACTGTTTTGGTGCATGGAATTTATATAAAGCCTGTAAGCGTTCCAACGCGGCCAAAACAAAAAATCCAGTGCACTTGGTTATGGGACCATGGTATCATGGGGGATGGAGCAGAGGTACAGGAGCGTTTTTAGGAGCTGTGCGATTTGGTGCAAAAACTTCATGGTATTATCAGCAAGTTATAGAGAAACCCTTTTTTGACCGTTATTTAAAAAGCACATGGGTTAAAGATTCAGAGCCCTCTCAAACGCATGTTTTTTTTACCGGGTCTAATTGTTGGAGGCACGATAACCAATGGCCACCAAATTCACTTTTTTGGACGCCTTTTGCGTTACAAACCGTAAGGGAGCCAAATGTGCCAAATGCATTAAAGGGAAATCGAAATTTGTATGTATCAGATCCTTTGTCGCCGGTTCCCTACGCTGATGGTATACATTTAAACCGAACCCGTGAATACATGATAGATGATCAACGCTTTGCGGTTCGGCGCCCCGATGTATTAACCTACGCCAGTTCTACTTTAACAGATTCAGTAACCTGGGCTGGACCTGTTTATGCCAAACTATGGATAAAAACAACTTGTAGCGATTGTGATATGGTTGTAAAAATTATAGATGTTTTCCCAGAGCAATTTAGTTACGACACGTCATATTGCTGCGATGCAAAAGTTAATGCTCATTTGGGCGGCTATCAAATGCTGGTTCGTGGTGAAATTATGCGTACAAAGTACAGAAACAGTTTTTCTAATCCGGAGCCACTTAAAGTTGATTCAGCAAATTATGTAGAATTTACTTTACCCGATGTGGCACATACATTTTTAAAAGGACATAAAATCATGATTCAAATACAAAGTTCTTGGTTTCCTTTATTTGACCGTAATCCCCAAACGTTTACAAATATTTATACGTGTGATGAATCTGCATTTAAGCCTTGTACCATACAACTGCTTGAGACGGAACCCCATAAATCTTACATACAAGCGCCCGTTTTAAAAAATCCATGACCTCACTTTTTTCTGCAATATTAGCTATACTGGCTTCTGTAATTTTGGTGGTATTTAAATTTCGAAAACCCAAATCCTCTAAAAAGAATTGTGACCATTGTTCATAAGGACACTAAAATGATATAAAAAAAATCACCTCAATTAATTAGCGGTGTTTATATCTAATTCCAAAATACAGCATGCGACCGTAAATGGGACCCCAAATGCGATTAGCATCAAACCGATTGCTGTAAGGGCTATCGGCTGACCAAACCGCGGGATTTTGTTTAACATTGGTTAAATTTTCAACACCTATGTACGCATCGGATTCGTGTTGACGATAATACCACTTGTAAGTGATTTGACTTAAAACAATTGCAAAATCTGGACTTTTATTAAATGTGCCATTTAAATTGGGAATAATTTTAGATCCGTGCCATTGTAGGGTGGCATCTAAAAACCAATGTTTTAATCGGGTTTCATAACTGATATTAAAATAGGCACGGTGTTTTGAAATAAATGGCACATCACGAAATTGACCACTATACGGTGCTTTATTTTCAACATATCGGTAGGCAGACATAATATGAAAGCGTTTAAAGGGTTCGCACCGCATTTCCGATTGAATGCTGTGCGCATAACTACGGCGCACATTGTAAAAATTAATATATTGCTTAGAGTTAAACATATCCGGTAAAACCTGTTGTTCAAATCGGGTTTGATAAGCTTCAAAAAGTAAAAAGGCATCGCGCTCAAACCATCGCATGCGCCATTGTAAATTAATTCCGTAATTCCAAGCTTGTTCCTGATGCAAATCATAGGGCATTGAATTTGACAACCCGGTGATAATTCCTACCGGTATGGAATCTATAGCCCAAATACGAGATGAAGAAAAATACCCCATCTGTTCACTAAAAATATAATTACTTTTAAAGGCTCTTCCGCCACTTGCACGAATGGTAATAGCAGAATTTGGAGTGTATTTTAAATGTAATCGCGGTGAAACCTGAATGCCGTACCAATTGTGAAAATCTGCACGTATGCCCGAAATAACAGAAAAACGATCATGCGGTGTATACTGGTATTCAGTAAAACATCCAGGCACCGATTCTAAGCGGTTAAAGGTTTGTTTGTACTGCTCAAGTATCGTATTTTGCAACATACTAATACCGGTTTTGTAAGCATGTGCCGTAGTATTAAAAATGCCTTGAAAAATGATATTCATATAACTAGTTTGTTGATTTCCGGTATATGCATGCGAACCGTTGTTTAAATTAATTTGGTATGTGCTGTATGAAAACTGCGAACCCAAACTAGTTCCGGGATGTTTTAAAAACACATATCCTGCTTTGGCAAAAAGTTCTTGCTTTTGTTGTTGTATACCAATACGATAGGCCACACCAGAGCCATTGTATATAGCGCCTAATTGTCCGGAGTACTTTGTATCCTGTAAAAAACCGGCGCCAAATTGCATTTCAAAACCACCCTGCTGATAGCTGAATTTTGGCATACATTGGTATTGTTCACCAATAGGTATATCGGCAAAGCCATCGCGATTTAAATCTTCTTGTAAGGGATTAATACTCACATGCGCTAGTATAACCATTGGAATAAGGGTTTTAGAAGGCTTTAAAACGAGATTGTATTCGTTACGTAAATTTTCATTTAAATATGTGTTCCATAAAATAGATGGTGCATTTTCTGGGGCATAAAGTTCGGTATTGATTTGACCACTAAAACTGTCAAATCCATTTAACACACTTCCTGCGCCTTTGCTCATTTGTATGGATTGTATCCAGGCACCTGGTATATGTGCTAAACCATAGCTGCCAGACAGACCTCTTAAATACGGCATATTTTCTTTTGTAATTAAGGCATAGGGTCCTGCAAGCCCTAACATTTGAATTTGTTTGGCACCTGTTAATGCATCTGTAAAATTGACATCAATACTGGGATTGGTTTCAAAACTTTCAGATAAATTACAACAGGCCGCTTTCATCAAATACTTGGCGCCCAGCACTTCTGATTTTTGTATAGACAGTTGCGATAATTCAATATCAGAGCGTTCAAAAATAATTTCAACAGCTTCAAGCTGCGTTGTTTGCTGCACCAATTCCAACCATAAAAAAGCTGATGGGGACTTTACACGTTTAAGCCTGTAGCCGGGAATTTTAACACCTGTAATGAGTGAGTCTTTAGGCCAATTAAATGCGCCTTGTGCATCTGATACACTTATAACCTGACGCGATGATCCTAAAATTAAAACCCCTGGAATATTGCTTGTATCACCATTTTGCAATTCAAAACACCGACCCCGTTGTGTTTGCTGTGCATTACTATACACGGCAAAAAGAAGAAGGAAAAAAATCAGGGTTTTTCGCATGATTTTTCGCGGTAATGGCAACAATCTGGTAATCGTTTATATGCACGTGCATTTGCACGAAGACTGTCTGTATCATGTCCGGCTTGAGTAATTGCGACACAAATTTTTTGCAATTGTGTTTTAACTGGATTGTAATATACAACAGCAACTTTTGTATTTATATCCCAACTTACTGATTTTACACCTGAGATATCAGCTGCACGCTCAATGCGAGCCTTACATTCCTCACAGTTTCCTTTTACTTTTATACGGGCTTCAACTAGTTGCTGAGCCTTTATGTTAGATCCTACGAGTATTATTATAATTATAAAAAGCGTTTTCATTGATTGAATTATATCAAAATTAAAAAAAGTAAATTAATTAGAGTCCTTTAAATAGTGTAGTTAAAACTAATATGTTTTATTTTAAATTTTTAAAACACGTAATTGAACCGAATCAGGAGGTTTTAAATAAATATAGTCCAAGTGAATAGCATAGGACGAGTTAATATCATATACTACTTTAAGTGACAGTGGATGTAAAGGTTCAATGTAATAAGTGGGTAATTCAGGATTTAAAATTAAAGTAGGACTATATAAGGCCGTTTGCTCAACACCAAAACGGATAACAGTAGTTTTACAGCAATCTGAAGATGCCTCATCGCTACAACATGTTTCATGGGTATTAACCCAAGACATAGATTGTAAATCGCCACAGCAAAAATGTAAAATTAAGGTATTGGCACTTAGCGGTCCGGAGCTTAGTACAGCCCAAAACATAAAACACCAAACGCTTAATTTCATAAATCAAATTTACACATTCAAAAATAAAATTGGATGGGTATGTTATTGCTAAAAATTTATAACTTAGCAAAAAAACAAAATCTATGACTACTACAGAAAAAGGACATCCTAAAGGTTTATACCTGCTTTTTGCTACAGAAATGTGGGAGCGTTTTAGTTACTACGGAATGCGCGGTTTACTAACGCTATATCTTACTAAAGCAACCATTGAGGGAGGATTAGGTTTTGACGATGCTAATGCGGGTTTAATTTATGGCATTTATACTGGTTTAGTGTATTTAACACCCATTTTTGGCGGTTGGTTGGCAGATAATATATTAGGACAGCGCAAATCAATTACGCTTGGCGGAATATTAATGGCCTTGGGTCAAATATGCCTTTTTATGTCCTCCTCAGAACAAATAGTTATGTTTTATGCAGGTCTTATTTTGCTCATAATTGGAAATGGTTTTTTTAAACCCAATATTTCAACAGTAGTTGGACAACTTTACCCGCCCGGAGACAATCGTAAAGATTCGGCATTTACCATTTTTTACATGGGTATTAATTTGGGGGCATTTTTAGCTCCTTTGGTTTGCGGGTATTTGGCAGAAGATATTTTTGCTGTTAAAGATGCTGCAGGTAAAATTACAGCGTATGGTTTTAATTACGGGTTTTTAGCCGCAGGTATTGGGATGATTATAGGCCAGATACTTTTTAATAGTTTGGGTCAAACGTATTTAGGCGATTTAGGAAAAGAACCTGGTGCAAAACTTCAAAAAGCCAATGCTGCTGCACAAACACCTTTAACTCAAGAAGAAAAACAACGCATGAATGTGATTGTAATCATGATGTTATTTAATATTTTCTTTTGGGCTGGTTTTGAACAGGCCGGAAGTTCCATTTCATTATATACGGATCGATTTATAGACCGAACTATAGGAGATTGGACAATCCCTACATCCTGGTTTCAATCTGTAAACCCTTTATTTATTGTTTTACTGGGTCCTTTATTTACTATGCTATGGACATTTACAAGTCGAAAAAACAAAGAACCCAACAGTATTGTAAAAATGGGTTTGGGTATGATTTTATTGGGACTGGGGTTCTTTTTAATGATTGGAGCAGCCTTGCAGCGCGGCGGCGATATTGCCGACCAGGCAGTAAAAGCAAATGTAATGTGGCTAGTAGGTACATATTTAATTCATACCATGGGTGAACTTTGTTTATCACCGGTTGGCTTATCATTAGTTACTAAACTGGCTCCTTTACGTTTGGGATCTTTAATGATGGGTGTTTGGTTTTTAAGCAGTTTTATTGCAAATTTTTTATCAGGGTATTTGGTTCAGTTTTTTGCCAGTATGGGTGCCATGACCATTTTTGCAATTATATCTACCGTAGTAATCGTTTTGGGTGGAATTGTGCTTTTTTTATCAAACCGTTTGTTAAAATTAATGCATGGTGTACGGTAAATTGTAAATTACCAATAACCTAAACGAATACATACCTTTGTGGTGTGAGTACACGACTAAAACGCGTAGCCCTGCATACACTGGGTTGCAAGTTAAATTATGCTGAAACGGACACTTTAGCGCAACGTTTTGAAGAAGCCGGATATGAAACGATTGCATTTAATGAACCGGCCGATGTTTATGTAATTAATTCCTGTTCGGTCACCGAAAATGCAGACACCGAATGCCGTCAATTGGTTCGGCGGGTTAAAAAAATAAATCCCGAAAGTAAAGTGGTTGTTACGGGTTGTTATGCTGAGCTTAAACCGGAGCGTTTAAAAACCATTTCGGGTATTGATTTGGTAATAGGTAACAGAAATAAATTTAATGTTGTATCTCAAGTTGAACGGCATGCTCATAATGAAGCTATTCAAAATGAATCGGTACTGGGCCCTATTTCCTTTCAGCCTTCATACAGTTACGCCAGCCGAACCCGCAGTTTTTTAAAAGTACAGGATGGATGCGACTATAATTGTACCTTTTGCACTATTCCACTGGCCCGTGGATTAAGCAGAAGTGCAAGCATTGCAGATGTATTAAAACAAGTTGACACATTGGCTCAAAAAGGAGTTAAAGAAATTGTTTTAACAGGTATTAATTTGGGTGATTTTGGATTTGGACCAGCGCGCGATGTTTCGATGCGTAAAACCGAACATTTTTTAGATCTTCTTAAAGCATTAGACAATTGTTCTAACATAGTACGATTTAGGGTTTCATCGGTTGAACCCAACTTAATGTCGGATGCTATAATTAAGTTTATTGCGCATTCTCAACGTTTTGCTCCGCATGTGCACATGCCCTTACAAAGCGGTTCAGATGAAATATTAAAACGTATGAAACGGCGCTATAAGTCTGATTTATACCGCGAGCGGGTGGCAGCAATTAAAAGCTTAATGCCTCATGCGGCAATAGGTTGTGATGTTATTGTTGGATTTCCTGGAGAGCATTCGGGGTATTTTAACGAAACCGAAGGGCTTTTAAAAGAATTGGAGGTTTCGTATTTGCATGTATTTTCATATAGTGAGCGTGTAAATACACCGGCAACAGCATTAGAAGGAAAAGTTTCTGTACAAGAATGCCGCATTCGCAGTAATCAACTACGTAAATTATCTGAATTAAAATTACAGCAATTTAGTGCAGCTTTTCATTTATCCCAAAGACCTGTATTATGGGAGCAACCCCATAATGGTAAAATCCGTGGTTATACTGATAATTATATCAGAGTACAAAGTGTAAATCATTTAAATGCTGCAGGAGAAATACAACCTACAACATTATTTTGGGATGATGAACAGAAAGCCATGTGGGCATTAGAATAAATGCGTCTGTACTTGTTATGGATGATATTTTGATTGTACATATACATTCCTAAACCCTAATTTTATACTTTATGTTATTTTTATTGGGGCTTTGCGGTCAACGTCTTAGAAGCTTCACAGGTTCGGTTTTTTAACCTAACGGTAAAAAGAACGCTAAGCCCCTATAGCCGGCTAAGGCAGTTGTGATGCAACAAGTAATAAAATACGCGATAGGGATACGA
>RFNG01000024.1 GCA_009927275.1 Sphingobacteriia bacterium
CCCCTATAAAAAATAACAATAAGAATTTATTTTGGGTGTTGTCCCAATGTAAACTAAAAACAAAAGCGCCCTTTTGGGGCGCTTTTGACTTCCTTTATGTATTTGGTTTTTTACTCTTTTACCATCTTCACTACTTTCAACTCCTGTCCTTTGTGGATACGTACATAATACACCCCTGCTGCGCGATCTTTCATGCTTACATGTATCTCGCTAGACTGTGATGTACTGTTCCATACCACTTTGCCGGTTACATCTATAACCTCTACCCCAAACACCGACTTATCTGTTGATTTTACATAAAAATCACCCTTGTTCGGATTAGGATATAACTCTATAGCTGATGCTCCCAACTGTGAAATACCTGTACAGGCCTCTACATTCACATTTACTACCGCTTTAGCTGTACATCCGTTTGCATCAGTTCCCGTTACCGTGTACGATGCCGGGCCTGCCACTGTTGGCATGATACTGATGGGCGATCCCTGATACAATACCGATGTGTTTGATGCCATCCACTGGTAACTCTGTGCACCACTTCCTGTTAAAGTTACATTTTCATTTACACACATTGAATTACGTGATGAACTCGCCGATACCGTTGGACTGTTATACACCATTAAACTTAAAGTTTGTGTCGTTGCACATCCGTTTAATGTTCCCGTTACCGAATACACTGCCGTTGCACTGGGCGTAATGGTAACTACAGGACCATTTCCTCCTGTACTCCAAATATACGTTCCCGCACCTGATGCCTGCATCGTTACTGAAGTTCCAGGACAGGCCATACCCGGTGTTGCAATCATAGTAATGTTTGGCGATGGATTTACCAAAACATTACGCACCGCCGTAGCTGTACATCCCGTTAATGTATTGGTACCCGTTACCGAATAACTCATCGGGGTGGTTGGATACTGAACAATTGAAGCCGAATTTGATCCCGTACTCCAGGTATAACTGTTAGCTCCGCTTGCAGTTAAATTTAATGCCGCTCCTGAACATATAACAGAAGCACTGCTTACCTGTAAATTAGGCTGGTTAGATGCCACATTACACGGCACCATCACGTTTAAATCATCCCAAGTTAAATATTGCGCAGATCCCGGCGTTGCATTTGCACGCACTACTACATAATATAAACCTGAACTTGGAACTACAAACGTATTGGATAATGACTTATAGATTGGACTCACTACAGCTCCCGGCTGTAATGCAATACTCGTTAATCCCGTATTGGTTTGGGTTGCTCCATACAATATCTCAAGATTACTAAAGTTAGTTCCTAAATTTAAATCGGTTTGATACCACATTGATGCAGAATACGTAACACCGGCATCCATCCAAATACCATTTGAGTAATAATAATGCGTACCCGATACCGTTGAGGTAAAGGTTGCATATTTATTTCCGGTACGGGCTGTGCGGTTATTAGCCTGTGAACTCGTGTAAGTTTGACACGCATTCATGTTTGACACATTCCATGAACAATTAGGTAAACGGAAGTTAAAAGGTATACCCTCAAAACTTTCATTATACGTTACCACATTGGTAGTAGCGGGTGCTACATAAATACTTGGACCGGGTACCGTTACACTTTGATTGCTATTAGTACAAGTTACAACCGCCTGATACCAGGTAGTTACGCCTACCGTAGGCGTGTTATAAGCATTTGCTCCTAAGTTATTGTAATCGTATACCGTTGGACCGGTTAATGTACTCCATGGTCCAACCAATGAAATGGTGGACGATTGCCAGGTTACCGTTAATCCGCTTAATGAATAATTAGTAACCAAATTCATGGCCGGATTTGTATAACTTGGACATGTTGTAAAACTGGCCGGTAAAATGGTGTTTAAACTCGGTGTACCCGCGCATGGCGTGGCTACAACAGGGTTTTGATCTGCACGATAAGCTAATATAGAATTATTAGGAGCCCCTGCTCCACAAGGACAACATGAGCTAAAATAAATTCTATGAGGACCCGAAGCATTACATGACCAAAAAATATTTGAGCCTAATCCACAATAATCATCATTAAATGCCAACGCTGTTGGTACACCATTTGTTATTGTTAAATAGGGATCTCCAGAATATTGACCACCACCCTGACAATATGTAAAAGTATAATTTACACCTGCTGTAGCAACAAAATCAAGGTAATAAACAGGACCTGCCGTAACATTAACGGTTTGCCACGTTACTAATGGCGTTATGGTACCTGAACTTGAGCCTTGAATACACTGAGCGTATAGGCTATTGTATCCTATGAGTCCCAGCATTACTGCTAAAACTTTAAGGCTTAAAAAGGTTTTTAATTTCATTTTCATAACCAATGTGTTTTATTAAAAAGAGCACCTACCCATAGGCAGGTACTCTTTTTGTTTGTTTTATTGCTTAACTACTTTAACAATGTTAACCCCTTCTGCACTGCTTACTTTTACAAAGTAAACGCCAGCTGCAAATCCACCAAGGTTAAACTGTACCGCCTCGTCTTTCGCCTCTGTTGTTGCGATTACACGACCGGTCATGTCCATAAGTTCTGCTGTAAATACTTTTGCTTGCGAACGTAATGCAAATACACCACTGGTTGGGTTAGGATATACTTGTAATCCCTGACCTAATTCCATAGCTTTTATTCCTGTACACGCTTCTACGTTTACATTTACAATTGCCGTACCTGTACATCCGTTAGCATCTGTTCCGGTTACCGTATACGATGCCGGACCAGTTACTGCTGCTACTGCATTTGCAGGTGATCCCTGTAATACCAAGGCCGAGTTATTAGAACTCCAAATATAGCTCACACCTCCGGTTGCACTTAAGCTTACGCTCTCGTTTAAACACATTTGGTTACGTGATGCCGATCCGGTTATGGTGGGCGTTGGGTTTACATTTACCGCTACCGTTTGTGAGCCCAAACATCCGTTGGATGAAGTACCCTGTACTGTATATACTGCAGATGCACTTGGTGTTACCGCTAATATAGCTCCACTTGCACCGGTATTCCATAAGTAGGCCGCAACACCATTTCCTGATGCCTGTAAATTTGCAGACTTACCAGGACACACATTGGCCGGTATACAAAATGCATTAATAATTGGAGCAGGCTTAACATTTAAGGTAATGTTTACATTTTGTGCACAGCCCGACAGTGTATTAGTACCAATTACATTGTAATTGATTAAACCTGCAATATTCGGCGTTACAACAATCGCTGCGGTTGTGCCTCCGGTATTCCACGAGTATGTATTGGCTCCTGATGCTACCAGGTTAACCTGTGCTCCCTGGCATACGTTGGTTGAGGCTCCTGCACCTACCACTAATGCCGGCGCATTTACAGGATCATTACATGGTATAGTAATACGTAAATCATCAATTGATAAATACGTTGCAGCACCACTTGCTCCAACCGCTTTAACACCCACGTAATACATACCTGATGTAGATACGCTAAAGGTTCCTGAAAGCGATTTATATATAGGGCTTACTGCAGGACCGTTGGTGGATGCAATTAACGATTGCGATGCAATGGTTTGTGCTGTACCTACCATTACCGATAGATCTGACCAATTGGTAGCACCTGTAAAATCAGACTGGTACCATACCGAAGCCGAATAGTTTACACCTGCATTTAAATATATACCATTGGTATAATATGTATTGGTAGCTCCTGCTTC
>RFNG01000077.1 GCA_009927275.1 Sphingobacteriia bacterium
GAAGAAAAAGCAAGCAGTGAAGCTATGAATATTACCGACTTGTGTATCAATTTAATTAAAGAAATTCATGCAGATATGAGTTATAATTATACGCATAGTTACATCGGCATTGATAAAAAAGGCAAGCCAAATAATTTTGTTGTATTCCTACCAAAACAATCATTTATTAGAGCAGAAATATTAATTTCAGATACAGCACGATGGACAGAAGAACTTTCAAAGAGTGGTTTCAAAGTAAATTCTATTGGCAAAAGAAGTGGTCGTTTAAAATTTAGGATAGACAAAGACAACATCAGCTTTCATAAAGAGAAACTGAAGGAGTTATTTAAATTGGCAATGAAAGAATGGAAGGAGTAAGTTATTTCTTGTTCTCCTTAATTTTAATTTTTGGCCAGTACTCTTCACTCACCTTTTGGTATCCCTTGTAGATGAGGAAAACACCTACACCAATGTCAACAAAATGCCAGGGTTTCCATTTAAATGGTAAGTTAGGTTTAGGCATAGTGTTTTATGGTGCGCCAAATTGTTCGGTTATTTGCGTGTAGAAATCCATGCGTATTGAGATAGAAGAACGCATTACACAACTTACCTGTCAGCTAAGTAATGTTAGCTCCGGCATGCAGAATATTGAACAAAAAGTGGTCAAGGCCACCGACATTATTTCGAACCTCGGAAAGGCCTATTTACAGAGTGAAACAGCCCATAAAAGAAGGATAGCGAGTTCGGTTTTTCCTAAAGGGTTGATTTTTGACGATCGGAAAGTTCGAACTCTCCAAATAAATAAAGTGATAGCCCGAGTTCTCAATATTTACAAGGGTTTCGGAGGTTCTAAAAAAAGAAAGCACACCAAATTTGGTGTACTTTCCCTCAGAGTGGATCCGGAGAGATTCGAACTCTCGTCCAAATATGGATTAAAAAAGCTTTCTACACGTTTAGGATAAATTTGTTGTCGGCACGGGCCAGGTATTTACCCTAACCAAACCTGTGCGTAGTTGCTAGTATTAAACTAATATGCAACAGCATTAGTTTAAGTTGTACCTTTTCGGTGCATCTATGAGCAGCGCTGTACAACAGAGCTCTGCCCGATGCAATGGTTGGTTAATCCTAGATTAAGCAGCCATGGCGTAGTTAGACTCGCCAGATAATTGTTGAAGGTTCTGATTAAAGAGTGTTTCCAACAAAACTCTACGTGCTTACCGATCTAACGCGCATACTGTCAAAACCGGTCGGACCCAAATGTCAAATAACTATTCAAAATTAAACATTAAAAAGGCAGCTGCAAGGCCTTTTCGGTTTCTTTGTCCTTTTTTAACAGCAAATCATCTAAACTGTAGTTACATTCTATATCAGGTATTATACCGTGTCCCAGCTTATTTTGTTTTGGATGTTGCACTATACGGTACAAAGGCAATCGGTAATACATAGGTAAATGTTTAAAACTGTAGGTATAAAATACACCCGCATTGCAACCTTCGGCCGTTCCGCCAGTTTCAGTACCTATAAAGCGGGTTTGGTTGCGCCACTGCAATGCAGAAGCCAATAATACTGCTGCTGAAAACGTACCATTATTAATTAAAACCGAAACTTTACCCCGGTAGGCAAAACGTGATTGGGGTTTTACCATATATTTAAAACACAGGGTATCCGTTTTAATTATTTTTTTTGCATGCAGTTTAAAATACAAATCTGATAGGCGCAACAAACAATTTAAAACTAAAGGTTTATCTGCCTTTGAATTATAGCGATACACTTCAAAACAATAAGAAGAATCTATTAAATAGCGCATACATGCCAATGCATGTGAAATACGTCCGCCCGGATTTTGTCGCACATCAATTAGTAAATGTTCGGGCTTTGCCTTATCTATTTGTTTCATGCAACGGCGTATTTTAAAAGCTGAAACACCTTTATTAAAATGATTTAGTTTTAATTTTAATGTCGTTGAATTTATACGCTCTAAATAAATGGCATTTGCCCTAGGCTGCCTAAACTTTTTAAAATACCATGTAGGTTTTAAATTTTGTAATGCTTGCTGCATACAGGTTGTGATGGTGTCATGTTGTGCACATACCTTAATGTTCCAGTCAAAATTACGACTTGTATTATGCTGTAACCAGGTATTCCAGTATAATCCTCGGCTTAAAAAAAAATCTCGCGAGGCTTCTTGAAAACCATCTACCGAAACCCAATTGCGCAAATAATGGTAGAGCGAATCGGCAAGGTATTGGTTAATAGAAATTAAAGTAGACCCTTGCGGGCATATACTATCGCCGTTTACTATGTAAAAGCGTCCGTTAAAAGGAAGAAATCGGTAATTTAATTTTGGCATAGTTTTAGTTTTTATGTACAATTCTGAATGTCCACAGTGCATCTGTCCAACATATGCCTTTAATTGTGCATAGGCTTGTGCAAAGGTATCAGGCCGCAATGTTAACATCGCATAAAATGCTGAATCGTATTGTTTAGGGTGTTGATATACGCCATATCCCGGATGTAGTTGTTGAATTAAAGCATACCACCGGTGTAATTCTTTTTGCCACTGCTGTTGGTTAAAATGCTGCGCCAAACATTTGCTTTTTATGCATAACACCAAAAACAGCAAGCATAGATATCGAGGCATTGTTTGTACTTTTGTAAAAATACAATAAACATGAACAGGCTAAAACTTGGTGTATTACGTGAAGAAAAACAAAACCCAGATAAGCGGGTGCCGCTAACACCGCTAATTTGTGCGGATATAATGCGCCAAAACCCCCAAATTTCAATTGTGGTTCAGCCCAGCCCATTTCGTTGTTACCGTGACGAAGAATATACTGCGTTTGGGATTCCCTTGCAGGAAAACCTCCATGATTGTGATATTTTAATGGGTGTAAAAGAAATTCCAGAAACCCTGCTAATTCCTGAAAAAACCTATTTTTTCTTTTCACACACCATAAAACAACAGGCGCACAATCAAAATCTAATGAAAGCCCTTTTAAAAAAGCGCATTCGAATGGTAGATTATGAAACGCTAACAGACGCGCAACATAACCGTATTATTGGTTTTGGTCGTTTTGCCGGGATTGTGGGTGCCTATAATGGCCTTTTAGGATATGGGCTTAAATACGATTTGTATCGTATTAAACCGGCACATGCCTGCAGAGACCGTGCTGAGATGGAAGAGGAATTAAAACGTGTTAAATTACCAAATATTAAAATTGCACTTACCGGCGGTGGCCGTGTTGCCAACGGAGCCATAGAAACTCTCAGTGCATTGCGCATTCGTAAAGTAACTCCCGAAGAATTTTTAACCTGCCATTTTCGTGAGCCCGTATACTGCCAGTTAAATCCTCGTGATTATGTAGAACGTCGTGATGATCATAATTTTGATTTAAATGAGTTTTTTTTAAATCCCGAACGTTATACGTCACGATTTGGTCCTTATACACGCCAGGCGGATATTTATATTTCCGCACATTATTGGGATCCGCGGGCTCCAAAAATGTTTAGCCTTGAAGATTTAAATTCTAATGGTTTTAAAATTTCTGTTATTGCCGATATTACATGTGATATGAACGGCTCTATACCAACAACGTTGCGTGCTTCAAGTATATCTAATCCGTTTTACGGATATAATGTTACTGGTTTTTGTGAAGATTTACCCTTTAAAAAAGACAGTATTTGCATAATGGCCGTAGATAATTTGCCCTGCGAATTACCTCGGGATGCCAGTGATGACTTTGGAAAAGATTTAAGCGACCGGGTATTGCCTTTTGTGTTTGGTGCTGATCCGGATGGTATAATTGAACGTGCTACAATTTGCAATCAAGGTAAATTAAATTTAAAATTTAATTACCTTGAACAGTATGCCTTAAAATAATTTGTAACCTATCATCATCATTTGCATTACAGGTAAAACAACCTGTTATGAAAACCATTCATCTTATAATCTTAGCCGCTGTTATAAACTGCGCCTATGTATCAGCACAAGACATCACAAGTGTATACACTTTACAGGCCATTAAAAATTCGGAGTTTAAACCCAAAACCGAAAAGAAAAAACGAATGAGCTTAAGAAAAGCTATAAAAGAACGATTGGTTCGTTTTAAAATGAAAACCAATGGCAATAATGAGTTTACTTTAAACGTTTCAAACCAATCTGCAAGCGAATTGGAATTACAAATTGAATCCGGACAAGTATTTAAACCCTCTGGAGCAGATTCCAGCGCATATCAAAATGTAATTATACCAACTGAAGTGCAATTTGTTTTAAGCCCCTATGATACAAAAACATTTAACTTGTTTGGGTATTGTTGTAACGCTTCAAGGAATTGCGCCAAAGCCGAAAAAAATTTTGAATTTTCAACTATGGCTTCGGGCGAACTTTTAAGCCTATGTAGATTTGTAAATACGAATCAAAATTTGAGTTTAGGAGAATTAAATTCCGATTTTCAACACGCTGTACATTGCATTACCGATAACAAAAATAATACAACCATTGAAACCAATCCTATTTTAAAAGGCTATGTAGCCATGCTTCAAAGTAAAGCCGAACCCCATTGTTTTTATTTTAATACCACACACATGCTATACAGTCAACTAGACTATAAAATAGATCAAAATTCACATATAAAAGTTGTAGTAAAAAATAATTTAGGTCAGGTATTATACGAAAAAAGTAATCCGTTTGAGGTTAAAAAAGGGAGGTATGTATACAAGTTAGAGATGTCTCTAAAAAACTGGGATAATGGACAGTATAGTATTTGTATTTTATCTGATTCCGGTGTAATAGCCCAACGTAAATTCACTATTTGAATACTTAAAACATCTTAGTATTTACAATCAAAAATTATTTAAAAAAAATTAATGTCGAAAAATAAAATATCGTGAATCGGTAAAATGAAAATGTGTAAATCGAAATTTAATTATTAATTAAACCAAAATCCAAAACAATGAAAAACACGGCTGTAGTATTTATTTTGATAACCACCCTCTCAGCAAATGCTCAGCAGATTAAATCAAGCCACTTGGATAGTTTAATCTGGCATGAAATTAATAAGTACCGCTTACGTTTAAGTATTGCACCGGTAAAAATATATAACAACGAAAACCTGCGTAAAAGAAGTTATCAATTAACTTGTTTAAATGCTAACCGTAGTGTTAATGATTTTGACCACACACAAGGTGACAGTGTATTTGTTGGTTACAACACCGAATGCATTTTAATTTACAAATTAAAGGAACCTCTGCCAACCAATACACCAGGGATAACATCAATGAAGCACGCTTAAATGAACTTGCAAAAATTGTGGTAAATGCGTGGATTAAGTCTCCAAACCATAATTACTTAATACGTAGTGCAATGGTAAAGGAATCTACTGTAACTTCCATTATGGAAAGCAATACAAACTATTTCAAATTAACAGTATCGTATCATGACATTTTAAAAACATAAGTAAATGAAACCGTTGTTAATATAATTTAAGTAGTTATTTTACAACCAAATAACCATGTTAAGGCGTGTTACAAAAATTTTAATGTTTAAATCATTTGGTAATTATACGTCCCATTAATGCATTAACCTCCGATTTTAAAACCGTGAGTTTATGAATTTCATGCAACAATAGTTCAGCATCATCAGCTGATACCGTTTTAAGAAGCTCTTGTTTTTCATTTATAATTTGTTGCAATCGTTTTTCTTTATAGCTGTAAAGAATATGTTCTGCCTGTTTTTTTAAATACAATTGCTCGTCTTGTATTTCTACACCGTAGGTTTTCCATTTATCGCTTAAATCATGTGGTAAAATGATACATTCGGCAATAAATGATGCTATATGAGGATTTGCATGTTGCATTAAAGCAACACTTGTTGGAAATCGCTGGTGCTTGGCTTCCATGCTTAAAAATTCTAAAAGTTCTTGGTGTATGGCATCCATAAACTGCAAATCGTCTTGCCACAATTCAAATAAAATAAATTCAGATAAACTGATATTAAGCGGCACTTCAATACCCTCTTCATTTTCTGCAGTAGTATCTATACGTTGTGCGCCGTATAGAACCATGAGTCGTAGCATTGCTAATTCCTCTGCAATTCCGGGTGTATATGCAGGCTTTGTTTCGGCTGGACTTGGCAAAACCGTTGCCTGGGTTTGCAGTTGCTCCATTTCACGCTGTGTACCTGCCTGCTGCCGACGCAGTTTATTTACTTCTTGCTGAATAACGGATTCGGCTATGTCTAATGTAATGGCACAACTTTGAACATACAGGGTTCGGGTTATAGTGTCTGGAATACAAGAAATCCATTGCGCCAAAGCCCTTACCTTTAATGATTTTTGAACCGGATCAGAACTTCCCAATGCCCGGGCTTGCTCTGCGGCTCTGTTTATAACATCCTGTGGCGCATCCTCTAAATACCTGCGAAATGCAATTTCCCCATGGGTATGGGCATACGAATCCGGATCATGGGCATCGGGAAACAAAACCTGTTTAACCTGCATGCCCTCCTCTAAAAGCATCGGGATGGCACGTTGTGCCGCTTTTTGCCCGGCATCATCACCATCGTAAAGAATAATAACTGTTGATGTAAATCGATGAATGGCCTTAACTTGCTCTGCTGTTAATGATGTGCCGCTGGATGCCACAACATTTTGAATACCGCTGCGATGCATACTTATAACATCCATATACCCTTCTACCAAATAACAACTATCTTGCTGCTGTATATGCTTTTTTCCCTGAAACAAGCCGTATAAAATTTTACTTTTTTTATACACCGGTGATTCTGGACTATTGATGTATTTGGCTGTTTTAGTTGCATTACCTAAAATACGGCCACCAAATGCAACAACCCGGCCTGCTTCATCATGAACGGGAAACATAACCCGACCTGCAAAACGATCAATTGCGGCCTCAGCTGTTATTACAGTATCGGCATCTAAACCAGGTATTAAACACATACCCGATTCAATAATATAATTAATAGTAAAACCCTGCTTTAAGGCAGCCTGAGCAAATGCCCGGCGGTTGTTTGGACTATATCCCAATTCAAATCGCTCAATAAGTTCTAAGTCTAAACCTCGCTCGGTTAAATACCCTAAACCTATAGATCGTCCCTCGTCATCGGTATGCATAAACGATTTAAAAAAATCTTTTGCAAAACTTAATACAACACTTATACTTTCGCGGGCCTGCTGCTGTTCTTTTTCAGCATCCGTAAGCACCCGTTCTTCAATAGCTATACCATATTTTGAGGCAAGCCATTTTAAAGCCTCAGGATAACTAAGCTTTAAATGCTCCATGATAAAGTTTACCGTATTACCTGCCTTACCACAGCCGAAGCATTTATAAATTCCTTTAACAGCAGAAACTGTAAATGAAGGTGTTTTTTCACCATGAAATGGACATAAGCCAAGAAGATTGGTGCCGCGTTTTTTTAACGTAATAAAATCTGATACTACATCCTCTATACGAGCAGTTTCTATAATGGCATCTACAGTTTCACGGGGTATCATGTCAAATGCATTAAGATATCGCAGGTTGTATTAACCATGGCATCGGTAATATCTAGGTGACTTACCATACGAACCGTATTTGACCCAAAGGCTGATACACGAATTTTATGCTCAGCTAATTTTTTTTCAAATTGAACTGAATTGCATAAATCTGAATTTAAATTAAACAAAACTATATTGGTATACACCGGAAACACATCTTCAACATAAGCCACCTGCTGCAATACAGAAGCCAGCGTTTTGATTTTTATATGATCGTCTTTAAGGCGTGGGATATGATGTTGCAGTGCATATAAACCCGCAGCTGCTAAAAATCCCGCCTGTCGCATACCCCCACCCCATTGCTTACGTTTTTTTCGAGCCTTTTTAATAAGTTCAGCAGAGCCTAATAATAAAGAGCCTACCGGAGCTCCCAAACCTTTAGACAAACAAACAGATATAGAATCGGCCAATGCGCCCCAAGATTTTGGATCTTCACCGGTTTCGGTTAATGCATTAAATATACGTGCACCGTCAATATGTAATTTTAAATGATGTGTGTTGCAAAATGTACGCAGCGCCTGAGCTTCTTGTAATGTATAATAGGTGCCTCCAGCACGGTTAACTGTGTTTTCAATACACACCATTTGGGTACGGGTTAGCCAGTCGTGTTCTGCATGAATGTGCGGTTGTAACATTTCAGGATTTAAACGTCCCGCATCACCTTGCAAAATGTGTGCCTGAACTCCGGAATGCACAGCAAGCCCACCGGTTTCATATAAAAAAATATGCGACTGCCGATCACATAATATTTCGTCGCCCGGTTGCGTTTGCACATTTATTGCAAGTTGATTACTCATGGTTCCGCTGCTACAAAACAATGCTGCTTCCATTCCAAATAAATCAGCTGCGTAGGCCTCTAATGCATTTACACTGGGATCTTCTTTAAACACATCATCACCTACAGCTGCCTGCATCATACAGGCCAACATTTCTGGTACGGGTCGGGTAACTGTATCGCTTCTCCAATCTATCATATCAATATGAAATTAAATCGTGCAGGGTTTGATGTAAACGGCTTTTAGCTAAAAACTGATCTTCGAGATCTTTGTTCATTGGAACAGGGGTGTCTAAACTGCCCAGACGTGCAACGGGTGCATCTAAATATTCAAAGCACTGTTCTGCTATACGGGAAGCAAGTTCTGCTCCAATTCCGCCGGTTACAGTGTCTTCATGCAAAATAAGTACTCTTCCTGTTTTTTGAACCGAATTAAAAACCATTTCCCAATCTAATGGTGCGAGCGTTCTTAAATCAATAAGATCCGCATCACAGGGATGTGCAGTCAGTTCTTCGATAGCCCAGTGAACGCCTAAACCATATGTTATAATTGAAACCTGCGATCCACTGGTAATGCGTTTTGCTTTTCCAAAGGGTATCGCATACGAAGATTCAGGCACTAAACCTGTAATACTGCGATATAAAGCCTTATGTTCAAAAAACATAACCGGATTGGGGTCTTTAAAGGCCGTTATCAATAAGCCCTTGGCATCATCCGGAAAGGCCGGATATGCAATTTTTAAACCCGGGGTTTTAAAAAACCAGGCTTCATTGCTTTGGCTATGAAATGGACCAGCAGCAACAGCCGCACCGGTAGGCATACGCACCACAACATCTGCAGCATGCCCCCAGCGGTAATGACTTTTAGCAAAATTATTTATAATTTGGGTCATGCCTTCACTTACAAAATCTGCAAACTGCATTTCAACCATTGCCTTTGCGCCATTTATAGACAAGCCAAAGCCGGCACCCAAAATGGCACTTTCACAAAGCGGCGTATTTCGTACACGGTTTTTTCCAAAAGCGTCAACAAATCCTTCGGTAATTTTAAATACCCCACCATATTCTGCAATATCCTGTCCCATAAGTACAAGTTGGGGATGTTCTTGCATGGCTTGCCATAATCCTTCTTTAATTGCGTCTATAAAACGTATCTCACGTGTTGTTGGTGGCGGGTCTGCAGTTATTAAATCAAAAGGTTTGTAAACGTCTGCACATTCTTGCTTTGTGTTGGCAACCGGATTAGGCTCAGCAAATGTTATTGTAAACTTGAATCTATTTCTTGTTTGATACGCGTTATGGCATCATCACTATATTCTTGCGTTAATACACCTTCTTGAATTAAAAACCGTTCAAAATTTTTAACCGGATCTTTAACTGCCCATTGTGCCAGGAGGTCTTCGGGAACGTATTTTATACCGCTTGCTTCTTCGTGTCCGCGCATACGAAATGTAACACATTCCAATAATACAGGCCGTGGATTTTGACGCATGGATTCTGCCAATTGACGTACCGTATCGTATACTTTTAATACATTATTACCATCCACGCTATGCCCTTCAATGCCATATCCCAAAGCTTTATCGGCAAAGGATGCACAACGAAACTGTTCGTTGGATGGTGTACTTAAACCGTAGCCGTTATTTTCAACAATAAAAAGAACTGGTAAATCCCAAACTGCAGCCGTATTTATACTTTCATGAAAATCACCTTCACTGGCACCGCCATCACCTGTAAATACCGCAGTAATACAATGCTCACGGCGTAAGCGGTGCGCTAATGCAATACCATCTGCTACACCCATTTGAGGTCCCAAATGTGATATCATGCCAATTATTTTATAGTCTTGTGAACCAAAATGAAATGAGCGGTCACGCCCGTTTGTAAAGCCCCCAATTTTACCCTGAAACTGTGAAAACAAACGCTGCAATGGGATGTTTCGCGTTGTAAATACTCCTAAATTGCGATGCATCGGTAAAATATATTCCTCTGCATTCATAGCCATGGTAACTCCAACCGATATAGCTTCTTGCCCAATTCCACTAAACCACTTTGCTATTTTTCCCTGCCGAAGCAATACCAACATTTTTTCTTCTATTAAACGGGGTTTACTCAGCGCTGTGTACATCTGTAGCAACAGGTCGTCCCGGTAACGTTTTCGGTCAAATACAAGTGGAGTTTCAGCAGTAATCATAAGGGTTAAATTTACATAATCTTACTGGCCTGAGCGCGGATGTGCCTGCGCATAGATTTTTTTTAACTCTGAAATAGAATTGTGTGTGTAAATTTGAGTTGCTGCCAAACTTTGATGTCCTAAAAGCTCTTTAACGGCATTAATGTCTGCGCCGGCATTTAGCATATGCGTTGCAAAACTATGACGCAACACATGAGGGCTTTTTTTATGAACTGTGGTTACCTCTGTTAATATTCGTTGAACCAAACGTTGAACAAATACAGGGTATAAAGGAGCCCCCTGGTTGGTAAGAAAAAAATGTGGGTGATGAAATCCGTATTTAGACTTTTCTGTTATGTACAACTCAAATTGGCGGGCTAAATGCATTCCAAACGGTATAATGCGTTCTTTGGAACGTTTTCCCATTACCTTTAATTGCAAGCCGTGCATATCTACATTTTCATGCTGTAAACCTATAATTTCAGCCCTACGCATACCAGTTTGGTATAGTGTATCCATGAGCGTTTTATCACGAATGCCTGAAAATCCAAGTGGGTACGTTACGGCATCAAACATACCTTGTAACTGTTCTTCGGATATAAAAACAGGTAAGCGTTTGGCTTTTTTGGGCCCCGAAAGAGTGCGTGCTGGATGACTTGAAACAATACCCTCTAGCACCAAAAACCTATAAAAAGACTTTACCACACTTAAGCGACGGTTAACGGTTGAAGCGTTTAAACCCTGTTGCATCGAATGGGCTATAAAAGCTCTAATTTGCTTACGATTACAAGCGTTTGGGGCTATGTCAAAATGCTGTTTAATATACGTTTCAAAAAGCAAGAGGTCATTTTGATACGATTGTACCGTTAATTTACTATACCTGCGCTGCAATGCGAGGTAATTTAAAAACTTTAAAATGTGAGTGTTCACCTTAGTATATACCAAGGTATTAAATATTTGACGTACTTAACGTAAGCCTTTATTTTTCGATGGCTCCAATTTGAAGCTTTAAACGATAGGCGGCGCGGATGATCGTTTCACGACGACGTACAGAAGGTTTGGTAAATTTTGTACGTTCACGTAGTTGTTTCACTACGCCCGTTTTTTCAAACTTCTTCTTATACTTTTTTAAAGCTTTTTCTATATTATCGCCTTCTTTTAATTGTACAATTAACATGCTTTTTTATAAATAAGGCTGCAAATATAGCTATTTATATCTAATAAAACCTGTTTTACTGAAAAAAACACGGGTTTATAAGGTATCTTTGCGTTATGCAACAGATTTCTAGGGCAAGGTTAATACGTTGTTTGAGCCAAGCCAAGCAGGTGGTATTAATATCACATGCCAATCCCGATGGTGATGCCTTGGGCAGCAGTTTGGGACTTTACCATTGGATTAAAGAATATGGTTTTACTAATACATCTTGCTCCGTAATTGTTCCCAATGCCTACCCCGAATTTTTAAGTGGTTTACCCTCCTGTTCAAAAGTATTAATTGCGCAGCACAATCCCGAATTGGCCTCACGTAAAATTGATGCTGCTGACGTTATCATTTTACTTGATTTTAATGCCCTTAAACGTATTGATGCCTTGGGTGCTCATGTTGCAAAAAGTAAGGCTATAAAAGTATTAATTGATCATCATCAACAACCTGAGCCTTGTGCTGATTTTTATTTTCATGATGTAAAAGCCTGCAGTACCTCCGAACTGGTTTTTGAATTAACCATGCCTACAGTGCAAACGCAAAAATATTTAACTAAAGCAATGGCAACCTGTATTTATACCGGTATAATGACCGATACTGGTAATTTTAGGTTTCCAAGCGTTAGATCTAAAACGCATACAATAGTTTCCCATTTACTACGGGCTGGAATTGCACATTACCGTATACACGAAATGGTATATGATGCCTATACCCTTGAACGTATGCAATTATTAGGCTTTGGATTAACTCAAAAATTAGAATGTCTTAAAAATATACCTGTAGCATTTTTTAGTTTTTCATACCAGGAATTGCAAGCGTATAAGTACGCCAAAGGCGACTTGGAAGGTGTTGTAAATTATGGACTTTCCATAAAAGGGATTCAAATATGTGCATTATTTAATGAGCAAGAAGACGGCACTGTTAGAATTTCGTTTCGTAGCAAAGGCAAAGCAGATGTTAACCGTTTTGCACGACGGTATTTTAATGGTGGAGGCCACATTAATGCCGCCGGTGGACGCAGCATGCATTCTTTGTCAAAAACCTTAGATTTGTTTAAAACGCACATTAAAGAACTATTTTAATGGATTCTATGAATTTAACCTTTAATACCAACGATGACATAAATCGGCGACTTTGGAGCCAGGTGCAGCAAAAACTTAATTCTATTTATTTAGGAGGCGGAAAATCGCGCATAGAAAAACAGCATCAACAGGGTAAAAAAACCGCGCGTGAACGACTTGATTTATTATTTGATGTTAACGCGCAACGTTTTGAAATTGGGGCCTTTGCCGGTTATGACATGTATGAAGCCCATGGAGGTTGTCCTGCCGGAGGGGTAATTGTTGAGCTTGGATACATTCATGGCAGGCTTTGTATTGTTGTGGCTAATGATGCCACAGTAAAGGCGGGTGCTTGGTTTCCTATTACCGGTAAAAAAAATTTAAGAGCTCAGGAAATAGCCCTCGAAAACCGCATTCCTATAATTTATCTTGTTGACAGCGCCGGCGTTTATTTACCCTTGCAAGATGACATTTTTCCGGATAAAGAACATTTTGGAAGGATATTTAGAAATAATGCCCGACTAAGCAGTGCAGGTATATTACAAATTGCTGCTATTATGGGTTCATGTGTAGCGGGCGGAGCGTACCTACCCATTATGAGTGATGAGGCTTTAATCGTTGATAAAACCGGATCTATTTTTTTAGCAGGAAGTTATTTGGTAAATGCTGCTATTGGTGAAACTATAGATAATGAAACGTTAGGGGGCGCCGCTACACATTGTGAAATTAGTGGTGTAACAGATTACAAATGTGCCGATGACGCCAGTTGTATTTTGCGTATTAGAAGTTTAATTGAAAAAACAGGCACACCGCAAACCGCCGGGTTTAATTGTATACCAGCCATAGAACCAGAAATAAAACCCGAACTTGTTTACGGACATCTTCCAGATAGTCGTGATAAGCCATACAACATGTATGATATTTTAAAATGCATAGTAGATAAAGACAGTATGGACGAATATAAAGCGGCTTATGGCCAAAGTATAATTTGTAGCTATGCCCGAATAGATGGCTGGGCTGTTGGCATTGTAGCCAACCAACGTAGTGTGGTTAAGGCTAAAAAAAGCAAAGGACAAGAAATGCAATTTGGAGGGGTTATTTACAGTGACAGCGCAGATAAAGCAGCACGCTTTATAATGAATTGCAACCAGAAAAAAATACCACTTGTATTTTTTCAAGATGCCACCGGATTTATGGTGGGTTCGCGCAGCGAACACGGCGGTATTATTAAAGATGGGGCTAAAATGGTTAATGCCATGGCTAATTCAGTAGTGCCAAAATTTACAGTAGTTATTGGTAACAGTTACGGGGCAGCCAATTATGCAATGTGCGGAAAGGCCTACGATCCCCGGCTTATCATTGCATGGCCCAGCGCGCAAATAGCAGTTATGGGCGGTGCTCAGGCAGCTAAAGTACTATTGCAAATTGAAATTGCATCTCTTAAAGCACAAGGCAAAACGCTAAAACCAGAGGATGAACAGGCGCTTTATGAACGTATTAAATCTAACTACGATAAACAGTCAACCGCATATTACGCAGCAGCACGTTTATGGGTTGATGCCATTATAAACCCCCCTGAAACACGTACGATAATAAGTATGGGTTTACACATGGCTAATCATGCCCCCCTTAACACAGCTTACAATGTTGGTGTTATTCAAACTTAAGGAAACAATTTAACTAGTTTAACCTTCTATTACGCTTTTGAATTTTTAATTCTGAACCTTTAAAATACCCGAATGAGGGTATTTTAAATTCCTTAATGCCTTACGAATTTTGCGAATGCGCATTGGATTTATTTTATTGTTTATTGTTAGTACTATTACTGCCCAACATACAATTGACTTAGATTCAATTGTTATTCAAAGTCAAAAGCCCTTAGCACAAGATTCTTGTCATAACCATTATGGCTTTATTGTAACGGGTACACAAACCTATTCTATAGAACTAAATCAAATTTCTTATGATGCATCGAACATTCTAAGCCGGCAAGTATTTATAAAAACACCGGCACTGCAAGTAATTGAACATGACGCTTCGGGATCACAAATGGCTATAGCATCAAGGGGTTTAAACCCAAATAGAAGCTGGGAAATGAATGTTAAGCAAGATGGTGGCGACATCAGTGCCGATCCTATAGGTTATCCTGAGGCGTACTACACGCCTCCGTTACAAAGCATTGAACGTATAGAATTATATCGCGGAGGTGCCGCGCTACAATTTGGCAGTCAATTTGGCGGTCTTGTTAATTTTATAAGTAAATCTGTACCTATTCATAAATCTTACACTGCAGAATTAAGTCATGTATTTGGCGCATTTGGCACCCAAAACAGCTACGCCGCAGCAGGTAAAAGATTTCGCAAGGGGGTAATATACATTTACTCAAATTTAAAGCGTTCAAAAGGCTGGAGACAGAATGGCTATTTCCAAACCTACAGTACGGGACTGCATTCTGAATACCAAATAAATTTAAAACAGGACCTGCACTTTAACTATACCATTTATAAAAACACGGTTCAGCAATCGGGAGGTATTTTTGATTCGGATGTAACGAATAACGCAGACACATCCTACAGGGCCAGAAATTGGATGATAATTCCCTGGCAACGATTTACATTAGAACATACCGTTAAGCACGAATACGTGCGTTACAAAACGTCCTTTTTTGGCAACTACGCAGGCCGCAATAGCGTGGGATATACAGCATCTTTAATTTATCCCGACTCTTTTAATTTAAAAACTCTTGAATATTCGAAGCGCCAGGTTGATGAAGACCAGTATCGTAATATTGGTATAGAGCACCGTCAAACTTATTCTGTATTTAAAATTAATAAAACACCTACGGATGTTCAGGTGGGTATGCGTATTTTCAAGAGTATTACAAATAGATTTCAATTAGGCACAGCCGATGCAGGAATGGGCTCAAATTATAATACTATATCTGATTCTTGGAAACGGAAAATGGCTTTTAATACGCTTCAAAGCGCTTTTTTTGCAGAACTTTGTTTAAAACCATTTTCAAAATTAACCCTAGTACCAGGTATACGTGCAGAAAGCATTAAAAGCAGTGCAAATGGATATATCATAGATGTTAATCAAACACGTCAAAGAAAAGTATTGGCTGAAAATAATCGCAGGCTTTGGCTTTTTGGAATACACGGAGCGTATAAATTAACCGCCCAATCTGAAGTATATGGTGGTATTACTCAAAATTACAGACCCTTGCTGTACACAGACCTTTATGCCCAATTACCACAAGAAAAAGTGATTTTACCATTACGAGATGCACACGGAGAGCAAAGTGAATTGGGTTTTAAAGGTAACGTTGCATCATGCTTTAGTTTTGATATCAATACCTACTTTATTAATTACAAAAATCGTATTGGTTTTGTGTATCGGGCGGATACCATCTATAAAACTGGTATTGGCCATTCAAAAACTTACGGTGTGAGCGGCTATTTTGAATTTAAACCCAATGTCTTGTTTAAAGTAATAAACTCCAAAATACAATTAACTTTGTTTGGTTCTATTACCTTTAACAATGCCCGATATAGCAATCTTAATACCGGCATTAAAGATTTTTCAGGTCATTTTTTAGAATATGCGCCTGTTTGGAACGGAAAATCTGGTATAACCATAGCTTATAAAACATTTCAATTGCAATGGGCTCACTATGCTCAGAGTTTAAGTTTTTCTGATCCCTCAAATGCAAAAACGGCAAATTTAAGCGCTACTATTGGCCCCCGTTCCCGGTTATCAAATTCATGACCTTAGTTTAAATTACATTTTTAAAAAAACAATGAAATGTAGCTTAATGGTTTCAAATCTATGTAACTCAAGGTATTATACCCGTCGGGCAAATGGTTATCCCGGACCTGGGCTTATCCCCGGAATGCCTCGGTATATGTCGTTTACCCTGAGCTATTTCATTTAATTTTTATTAAAAAAATAAATTATAGTGATATTGTAACTTTTTTACACTAAAAGCGTATATCTGAAGTTAATATATTATCGTTAACTTTACAAAACAAAACTATGAGGCAATTAAAAATTACAAAATCCATTACCAATCGTGAAAGTGCGTCATTAGATAAATACTTGCAAGAAATTGGCCGTGAGGAACTTATAACAGCAGAAGAGGAAGTTGTTTTAGCAAAAAAAATTAAAGACGGCGATCAGCGTGCACTTGAAAAACTAACCCGAGCCAATTTGCGCTTTGTTGTTTCGGTAGCCAAGCAATATCAAAATCAAGGTTTAAGTTTACCCGATTTAATTAATGAGGGAAATTTAGGATTGATTAAAGCCGCTCGCCGCTTTGACGAAACCCGTGGTTTTAAGTTTATATCCTATGCTGTTTGGTGGATTCGACAAAGTATTTTACAGGCATTGGCAGAGCAAAGTCGTATTGTTAGGCTCCCCTTAAACCAGGTGGGCTCTCTTAATAAAATCAATAAAGCATACAGTAAACTCGAACAGCAATACGAACGTGAACCCAGTGCAGAGGAGCTTGCTGAAATTTTAGATTTACCTATAGATAAAGTGAGTGATACTATGAAGGTAAGCGGACGTCATGTAAGCATGGATGCGCCTTTTGCAAATGGCGAGGAAAGCAGCTTGCTGGACGTATTGGTTAACGCTGACAGTCCTAAGGCTGATAATGGCTTAATGAATGAGTCTTTAAGTCGTGAAATTGACCGTGCATTAAGCACTTTAACCGACCGCGAACGCGATGTTGTAAAGTTATTTTTTGGTATAGGCTTAAATCATGGTTTAACCTTAGAAGAAATTGGAGATAAATTTGATTTAACCCGCGAGCGTGTGCGACAAATCAAAGAAAAAGCTATTCGTCGTTTACGTCATAGCAGTCGCAGTAAACTTTTACAACAATACCTGGGTTAAAATTCTTACTGTTTTAGTATAGTATAACTTATAAATTTCAATTTTAATTTTATACGCTCTCCGTTAATATTTAATTGTATTTCGTAAGTTTTATATGTGTTTTCAATGACACATTTATTTGAATTATTTGTAGCCCTAATTAAAATTCTTAACCAACTAACTTATTTCCCTATAATTAAGATCCCTTTAATAAATACTGGTACTAGTAACCTTTTCTTAAGCTTGAAACGGACCACTTCAGCGTTTTGCAATATGCCATCGGATTTATCTAGAAAGAGATTAAGCTAGCAAACAACAGGATTACATGGTGGCATGATTTTAAATTGATGTAGGTATTTCGTTAGGTCCTACAAGCCTTAACCCGGTTTTCAAAACTCATAGTAATTAAAGCAAGTGCTTGAGAATAAGACTTATCAATAAATACTACAAATAGTATTTGCAGAAAAGTAAATCGTATAGACAAATATGATTTCGTAAAACAAAATTACAATTGTAAAAAAAACTGCTAAAAAATAGTAAAAATCAAGAAAACATACCTAATAGTTGATCCAGCTCCTTATGATAGTGGTTCCAATATAATAACCGACTGCCATACCATGAAAACAATTCCCCGTTTACTAGAATTATTTTAGAATGTGGGCATAATTTTTGTAATTGCATTGCATGCGATTGTTTAAATGGAAATGGCTCAGAGGATAACATAATAACATCCGGTTTTAATTCTTGCAAGCTAGATACTGAAATTTCAGGATAACGCTGAAAATCTGAAAACACATTAATAAAGCCTAAGTATGCGAGCACGCTTGAATAAAACATGAAGATCCTGCCGCCATCCATGGCTTTTGCCATATAATATATGCAACACGTATATCCTTATAGCGTTTATGTAATGAATGTCCGAGACGCTGTAATCGGTTTAAATGTAATGTGACCGTATTTGCCTTAGCAATAGTGCCTCGCCACTGATGTAGCATATTAACATAATCGTTAATTGTATTAATGTCTGTAACCCAAACCGGTACCTGCGAAGCTAACGCTACAACATCATCATGTCTGTTTTCTTCTTTATTGGCGATTATTAAATCCGGTTGCATGTGCAGTATTTTTGAAACCTTTGGTGATTTTGTACCACCAATTTTATGAAGCGTGTTAACATTTGGTAGGGGATGTATACAAAATTTAGTGCATGCCAGCATTTGCTTTGAACAGCCGAGGTCAAAAAGTAAATCGGTTAGTGAAGGCACTAATGAAACGATACGTTGTGGCACACTTGTAATGGAGCCTTGCAAATTCTGTTGACCTGAAATAATCATGAGATAAAATTAATTTAAAATACATGTCATATGCTTTACCTTTAGCTTTTAAATGAACATAAACTGGATAGGACATGCAGCCTTGTTTTTTGCACAGGTTATTTATGCATTGAATTACTCAATTGCCAAAGGACTAATGCCAGAAGCCATGCATCCTTTTACACTTGTACTTTTTAGAATTGCAGGAGCCGGGTGCTTATTTTGGATTAGCAGTTTCTTTTTACCCAAAGAAAAGGTTAGTTATAATGATTTAAAACAACTTTTTAAACTCTGCTTTTTTGGGTTGTATTAAATCAGTTTTTTTTTATAACAGGATTATGTTACACAAGCCCCATCAATTCGGCCATAATAATGATCTGTAGTCCCATTTTAGTGTTTGCGCTTGGCGTTTTACTGCATCGCGATCCCATACGCTGGAATATAATTGTTGGATTAGGCATTGCGCTTTGTGGAGCATTATGTATGTTGTTATTTAAAGGCCATTTTCAATGGGGCAGTGATACCTTTAAAGGCGATCTTATGACTGTTATAAATGCAACGTCTTGGGCTATATTTTTAATTTATTCAAAACCCATTTTAACGCGATACCATACCGTAACCACAATGAAATGGTTATTTCTGTTTGGATTTTCATTGGCATTACCCATTGGATTGCCATTTGCGTGGACAACACAGTTTGCATCGTTTACATGGTATACTTGGATGGCATTAGCTTTTGTTGTTGTAGCCACAACATTTTTGGCCTACCTTTTAAATATAATTGGACTTAAACGGTTAAATGCAGTAACAACCGGTGCATATATTTACCTGCAGCCGTTTTTAGCAAGTGTTGTTGCCTACATACTTAACAAGGATGAATTAACATTAACCAAAATACTTTCAGGAGTTTGTATAATTTCAGGGTTAAGCCTGATTCATTTTAATACCTTTAAAAAGTCGAAAACATGAACCATATTCAATCTATGACCGGTTATGGCGCCGCCAAATTTGAGTTAAAATCAACCGGTTATTTAGTAGAACTTAAGAGCTTAAATAGTAAATCGCTTGACTTAACATTACGTTTGCCTCAGCAATTTAAATTTTTAGAACATGACATGCGTTTACAAATTGGTAAATGTTGTGAACGGGGTAAAATTGAATTACTCGTGCAGCCGCTTCATGCATCTTCTGAAGCGCATCCAGTAATTGATCGAAATGCAGCACAGCATTACTTGATTGAAATTCAAAATTTATGTAAGGATTTAAATTTAACCTGCAATGATCCTTTGCCCCTGTTATTACGTCAATCGGATTTATGGAATAGCAACGTATTACCTGAGGAAACAGAAATTCGATCTGCTGTAATGACAACACTTGAAACAGCAATTGGGCGTTTTATAGAATTTAGACAACGGGAAGGGCTTAAACTTGAACATGCCATCGTTAAACACATTGAAACTATTGAACTACTTTTAAAAACGATCATAGCGAATGATCCGGTGCGTTTATATGCCATTCGTGATCGCTTGCAAAACTTTTTAAAACGCTTTGAGGCTGATTTAACTATTGATGCAGGGCGTTTTGAGCAGGAAGTATTACTGTATCTTGAAAAACTGGATATACATGAAGAACAGGTTAGACTTGATGCGCATGTGCAGTACTTTAAATCAACTCTATTAGAACCTGCCGCAGGGCGTAAACTGGGCTTTATAACTCAAGAAATGGGCCGTGAAATAAATACTATGGGATCAAAAGCGCAAGATGCAGGCTTGCAGAAACAGGTTGTTGAGATGAAAGACGCATTAGAAAAAATAAAAGAACAGTGTGCCAATCTTTTATAATTCCTCTGGTAATTGCAGGCTTTAATTATATTTGAATATGAAAAGCGTTTTGCGAAAAAAACCATTTCATGCCTTAAGCCGGTCCGAACACCTGTCAAGACATTTAGGGGTTAGGGATTTAACCGCATTGGGCATAGCTGCCATTATTGGGGCTGGGATATTTTCAACAATAGGTAAAGCCAGTGCCTCCGGTGGTCCCGGGTTGTACTGTTGTTTATTTTTGTTGCCGTTGCCTGTAGCTTTACCGCATTTGCCTATGCCGAATTTGCATCCATGATTCCGGTTAGTGGTAGTGCCTACACCTACAGCTATATGGTATTTGGCGAACTCTTTGCATGGCTCATTGGCTGGTCCTTAATTATGGAATATGCAATTGGTAATGTTACAGTAGCATTATCATGGAGTGAATATTTTTGTCATTTAATAAATCATCAAACACCATTTCATATTCCAGAATGGCTTTGCATAGATTTTTTTTCGGCAAAACATCAATATGCCAATCCACTGAGCTCACATCAATCTGAGGGATGGCTTGCATATGCACATGCGCCAGAAATTGCTGGGATAAAAATTATATTTGATGCGCCGGCAGTTTTAATAAATGTTTTAATTACAGCCCTGGTATACCGTGGTATTCGCGAAAGCCGCAATGTAAGTAATATTATGGTAGTGATTAAAATCATCGTGGTGCTTTTGGTAATTGCCGTAGGTATTGGCTATATCCAGCAGGATAACTGGAGTCCCTTTTTACCTAATGGTTTTTCTGGACTCACTGGTAGTATCAGTGCTGTTTTTTTTGCGTATATCGGATTTGATGCAATAAGTACAACTGCAGAAGAATGTCATAATCCACAAAAAGATTTACCGCGTGGAATTTTTTTTGCACTCATGATTTGTACCGTATTATACGTTTTAGTGGCTTTGGTTTTAACAGGAATGGTTTCGTATACTAAACTAAACGTAGGCGATCCCCTTGCTTATGTGTTTGATACATATCCTGCTTTACAATGGATGGGTGGCATTATAGCGGTTAGTGCCGTAGTGGCCATGGCCAGTGTAATGCTGGTGTTTCAAATTGGACAACCCCGTATTTGGTATAGCATGAGCCGTGACGGTTTGTTGCCAAAAGCTTTTCAGCGTATTCATCCAAAATATAAAACACCATCATTTGCCACATTAATTACAGGTGTATTAGTGGGTTTACCCATTTTTTTTATAGACATTACGATGGTAACCGATATTTGTTCAGCCGGTACGTTATTTGCATTTTGTTTGGTTTGTGCGGGAGTTTTAAAATTACAGCACGACCCGCATCGGCCAGAAGCCAAATTTAAAACACCTTATTTTAATAGCCGCTACGGACTACCTGTACTTTGCATATTAATATTATGCATTACGTACATGATTTCACCTCAACTGTATTCTAAAATTAATATATGGCCATTACACTGGACTTATATTCCCTCGTATGTGTTTATTTTGGTTACAATTATAATCTTTTATCAAGCCATGCGCTATAGATATTCATTAATACCAACGCTTGGATTATTACTTTGTTTTTATATGCTATCTGAATTAGGTTTAAAAAACTGGATGTATTTTACCGCCTGGTTAATTTTAGGATTACTTATTTATTTGATTTACGGGTACCATAACAGTCATTTAAAATCTAAAACACTATAAAAATGAAAACCATTTGTATAACCGGAGCCAGTTCTGGCATAGGAGAAGCTTGCGCGCATGAATTAGCTGCCCAAGGTCATGCATTAATATTATGCGGACGACGTGCCGATCGGCTTAAAATTTTACGCCAACATTTAGAAACAACGTATAACACAAGTGTTTTGGATTTAGAATTAGATGTTAGGTATTATAAATCTTGTCAAGAGGTTGTAAACCGACACGAAGCGCTGTTTTCTAAAACTGATATTTTAATAAATAATGCCGGTTTAGCAGCAGGCTTGGCGCCTATACATGAGGGGCAAATTAATCATTGGGATCAAATGATAGATACCAATTTAAAAGGACTGCTTTACATGAGCCGTTTAATTAGTCCCTACATGGTAAAACGCAAACAGGGTAAAATTATTTTAATTGGATCTGTTGCTGGTAAAGAAACTTACCCAAATGGAAATGTGTATTGCGCTACAAAACATGCCGTAGATGCCTTAGCCCGGGGTATGCGCATGGATTTAATTTCGCACGGTGTACAGGTTAGTGCAATTCATCCTGGAATGGTAGAAACTGAATTTAGTATGGTACGTTTTGATGGCGACCGTGAGCGGGCAAATGCCGTATATAACAACATGACACCTCTAAAAGGAATAGATGTGGCTAAAGCTGTAACATGGATGATACACAGTCCAGAACATGTACATATTGCTGATGTGGTAATTTACCCTGCTGTGCAAGCTAGTGCAACAATAGTAAATCGGAGCAATAGCTGAATTCAAAAATAATTTGTAGCTTAAGTATATGAAATTTAACCGCAGACATTTTTTATGGACTGGCATTAGTGGAATATCTGCTTTAGAGGCCCTTAGTGCTATAAATCCCCATTGGACAAAATCGCTTCAAGGGTATATGAATCGTATAGAATCTGTTCCGCCAGAAGCCTCTGCCAGCGATGAGGATTTTTGGGCTTGGGTAAAAGCATCTTATACCGTTAGTCCCAATGTGATAAATCTTAATAATGGTGGTGTATCGCCGCAACCTAAAATAGTACAAGATGCACAGCAACGGTTTAGCGCATATGCCAATGAGGCTCCATCGTATTATATGTGGCGTATTTTAGATCAAGGGCGCGAGGCCTTAAGACTAAAGCTTGCAGAATTAGCCGGATGCAGTGCTGATGAAATTGCCATAAATCGAAATGCCACAGAAGGACTTAACAGTATTATTTTTGGATTGCGTTTAAATGCCGGAGATGAAATTGTTTTAAGTACATACGATTATCCCAACATGATGAATGCTTGGAAGCAACGCGAAAAACGGGATGGTATTGTACTAAAATGGATTCAATTACCACAGCCGTTAGCATCAGATTCGCAAGTGGTAGACGCATATATTAATGCCATTACACCAAAAACTAAAATTGTTTATATAACGCATATGATTAACTGGACAGGAAATATAGTTCCGGTTAGAAAAATTGCAGATGCCGCGCATCAAAAAGGGTGCGAAGTTATAGTAGATGGGGCTCATTCCTTTGCGCATATACAATATAATATTCCCGATACGGGCGCCGATTATTTTGCAACGTCATTACACAAATGGCTTTCGGCCCCCTTTGGCACGGGATTGATGTACATCCGAAAATCTCATGTTAAAAACATATGGGCCTTACTTTCGGCGCCTGAACCGGATGGCAATGATATTCGAAAATTTGAGAATTTAGGAACGCGCTCATTTCCAGCCGAAATGGCTATTGGCACTGCTGTAGATTTTCATATTGCTATTGGAAGTAAACGTAAAGAAGAACGGTTGCGGTATTTAAAAAATTACTGGATACAACAAATATCTAAACTTGAACGCATACGATTAAGCACAAATACAGATGCAGAACACTCCTGTGCTATTGCACATATTGGAATTGATGGATGGACCGGCGTTCAAATTGAACAGTCACTCTTTGAAACCTATAAACTGCATACGGTTGCTATTCAGGTTGAGAAATTAAATGGCATTCGGGTTACACCGCATGTATATACATCAACTCGTGAACTAGATCTTTTGATTAAAGGTATTACGGCTTTAAGCGAAAAACATGCTCCCACAGAAAAAAAATAAAATATCCATTTATATACTTGTACTGCATTTAAGTTGTACGTTTTGTTTTGCGCAGCATGATGTAGTGCAACCCATTGGCCCCTACGCGGGATATACATGTGATGATAATTATATTTTTATTTCGGGACAAATCGCTTTAAATGCCGAACAAAAAGTAGATACTACATCATTTGAAACAGAATGTAGAATGGTTTTAAATCAAATTAAACGCATTTTACACGACGCCGGCTCAGACTGGAATCAAGTTATGAAAACAACTATATATACAACCCGTATGGAATGGTTTAGTCAGATTAACGCCGTATATGAAAGCTATGTAAGCAAACCCTATCCTGCGCGCGAAACGGTTGGTGTATGCCGGTTGCCAAAACAGGCCCGAATAGAAATTTCGGTTATTGCCAAAAAGCGGCATTAATCCATAGTATAAACCCGTTTAACGCGTGATGATACAGATGTTAAAACTTCGTATGGTATGGTATTCATGGCTTTGGAAAGAGCTAATAGTTGAGATGCGTTTTCAAATATTACTACCTGATCGCCTTCCTCGCATTGGACTTGTGTAACATCAACCATTATCATATCCATACATACCGAACCTAATATGTTACAAAAAGTATTATGAATAAACACACCGTGTTTTCCATGTCCTAATAATCTGGACAAACCATCTGCGTATCCTACAGGTAAAGTAGCTACACGTTTAGCAGATGCAAGCGCTTCGGATTTGCCGTAACCAATGGTTTCACCCGCCTCAACAATTCGAATTTGAGAAATTTGAGTATACCATTTACAAACCGACTCAAGTGCGCCTTGCTGTGCGATTCCGTATAATCCTATTCCCAAACGCACCATATCCATATGACTTTGAGGTAAACGTAGTACGGCATTGGTATTAGCCATATGTCGTAGTATAGGATAATTTAATTTATTTTGTATAACATTGTACATGTTGGTAAAACGATTTAACTGAACGGTACTCCATCCATCAGCGTGAGGATCGTCTGATGCTGTAAAATGTGAAAATACCGAACCTACATGCAATCGCGGATGCCGCATTAACATTTCAAGTAATGGTGGTATATCAGCATCCGTAAAGCCCAGACGATGCATGCCGGTATCGAGTTTGATATGTATATGAATTGAATGTAATGCGCTGTATTCAGCAACTTCAATTAATTTATTTAAAATTTTAAAATTGTAAATTTCAGGTTCTAAATTATTTTTTATTAATTCCTCAAGGCTGTCCTCTTCAGGATTCATGACCATTATAGGTACAGTTACCTGGGCATTACGCAAAGCAATTCCTTCATCTGTATACGCTACAGCTAAATAGGCTATGCCGCATTGCTGTAAAAAACGTGCTATTTCAATACCGCCACTACCATAAGCCATGGCCTTTACCATGCCCATTATTTTTACCTGGGGATTTAAATGCGATTTAAAATAATTTAAATTATCCCGTAAACGGCTTAAATTAACTTCAAAAACAGTAGCATGCGATTGTAGCTGCAATCGACTTGCAAGCCTTTCAAAATGATACGAACGGGCCCCCTTAATTAAAATGCGGGCTTCAGACAAATATGGACTAATTTCGTTTAAACTGGAAATCAAGGCATTGGTATCTTTAAATACACGATATAAACAATGTAATTGAATTTCTGTGTTTAAAAATAATTCACCAACTAAAAAACAATAATCTAAAGGAAAACGTGCGCAACAACGAGATAATGCACTCATACGCTGCTGTGCTGTAAGCCCACTCTGCTCTAAATCAGATACAATTAAAATAGAACGTTTACGTGGCGATTGCTGATACATAAATTGCAAGGCAATTTCTAGTGATTCTATATCGGCATTATAGTAATCATTAATTAAAATACTGTTTGCCCAGGCTTTTTTAACATCAAGTCGTAAGGATATACTTTTTAAATTTAAAATACGATTTTGAATCTGTTCGGGTGTATAGTGCAAGTGGAATAATACGCCAATACAGGTTACCGCATTACGCACTGAACTTTCATCGTTAAACGGCATTTTAAAAAAATGAGTGCGGTTTTCATATGTTATATGAATTCCATCACTTAGTGCACTGTAAGATAGGGATCCGTTTGGACCAATTTCAATCCAGGTTCCTTGAAATAAATTTGGTTTGGCTACCTGCTGCGCAATCACAACTGAAGCCTGAGATGTTAATTTTAATTTTTCTTGTAATTTTTCAGAGCGGTTGGCAAATGCTTCATCATGCGGACTGCCCAATGAAGTAAAGACAACCATAGCGGGCTTTATCATCGCTTGTAATGTTTGCATTTCACCGGGCATTGAAATACCCGCTTCAATTAATGCAAGATTATGATGCGATTCCATGCGCAAAATACTTAACGCAACTCCTAACTGCGAATTAAAACTCCGCGGGCTCCGAAGTATTTGAAAGTCTGTTTTTAATAGCTGATAAAGCCATTCTTTAACTATGGTTTTTCCCTGACTACCTGTTATGGCAATGGTTAAACCTTTAAACTGGCTGCGTTTCCATGCTGCCCAAATTTGTAAATGTTGCAGCACTCCCTTTACGCGAATCCACGTGATTGGTTGCGTATTTAATGCATCCAGCACGTAATCGTGTTCAACCATAAAACATGTTATTCCATGCGCAATCAGTTGTGGTATATACATGTGACCATCACGGTGTACTGTTTTTAGTGCTAAAAACAGTACCCCTGTTGTACCTGCTATTTGACGGCTATCATATGCAATATTTGAAATTTCGGCATCCGGTCCCTCATGGATAGCATTTAAAATATGTATAAGATCTTTACTGCGCATCTGATATTGAAAAATAACACGATCTACATAATGGTTTGTATTCTTTTTTTTCTCCTAAATACACCAGAGAATCTGATTTGCTAATGCGGTAACTCACATAGGCTAAATCTCCGCAGTTTGCACAAATGGCTTGAACCTTACTTACCTGATCGGCCACAGCCATTAGTTGCGGAATAGGTCCAAATGGCTGGGCATTTGAATCCATATCCAATCCGGCAATAATGACACGTTTTCCGGCATTTGCTAAATTTTGACACACCGAAACCAATTCTAAATCAAAAAACTGTGCTTCATCAATAGCCACCACATCTGCAGCAGAGGCCAGTAATGTTAGGGCCGAACTGCTGGAAACGCTTTGACACGGTAATTCACGACCCATATGACTAACTACAGCGTCTGGTTTATACCGCTGATCGGTATCGGGCTTAAACAGTTCAACACGTAGATGCGCTAATACACAACGATGGATACGGCGTAATAACTCTTCTGTTTTTCCTGAAAACATACTACCACAGATGACTTCAATAGTTCCTTTTGAAGTTTTTTGATGTGTGGCATTCATAATTGTAAAATTAAGCTTTGAAACGTATACATTTTAAAATTTTAGCTATATTTAAATAAATGAAAAAAGGAATTAGTGCTGTAAGCAAAGTAAAGGTTTTTAGAGAGCTAAGCCAGTTAGAGGAGCGTATTAAGCAAATTAAACTTAAATTAGAATTGGATGTGCCTTTTGACTCAGCACCTTTATTAAAACAATTACATGCTGCGTATGATATTTTATTGATTTATGAAATACAAAATGTAAAACCACAACACCTTAATACCAATCCTTTAATTTCAACAGACACGATATCCACTCAATTTAATCGTTTTAGCAATGATGTGGAAATTTTTAATGTGCTGTTTAATCAAAAAGCCGAAGATTTAAAAACGGTTTTACTGGAAATTCATCATTGCAACAGTAAAGAAGAAGCCGATTTATATTTAAACAGTTTATATAAACTATATTCATGGCATGCACACGAAGCGGTATTTTTAAAATTTAAAAACCATGTTGCGGAATTTTTTGAATCGTAAATTTTTTATATTATTTTTATCATTACACCACTTTCTTTTTGCTCAACAACATTTACCCGATAGTTTTTTAGTTTTAAAAAATGCACGTAATACTTTACAGGTGCTGTGCAGTAAGTCGCATTTTGGACGCGGCTATACACGAAATGGATTGGAACATAGTCAGCAATTTCTTTTGCAAAAGTTAAAATTTGGATTGCCTTTATTTAATGGATTATATGTACAAGATTTTACACACCCCGTTAATACTTTTCCAAAGCATAATTTGTATATACTAAATGATAAAGAGTACAGCGCAGGTTATAAACTTTTACCCGATCCGGCCACCGCATCCCTCAAGGGCACATTTCAGCTCCATATGTTACAAAATGGCATTTGGAAAGACTCCCTACATAACATACAATTAGAATACAGGCGTAAACTTACCCACAGTGTATCTACATACAGTGCTTTGCCTTATAAATTTTATACAAATGACAGCACTTTGAAAGCACACACTACCATTAATTTTAAAATAAATCACAACGCGCAAGTAATTTCACAATTTAAAAATAAAAATTTAGGTTGTTATGTTAAAGGCAGTTTATATCCTGATTCTTTTATAGTTATCAGCGCGCATTATGATCATTTGGGTGGTATTGGAAAAAAGGTTTACTATCCCGGTGCCAATGATAATGCAAGCGGTGTGAGCATGCTACTGAATTTATTACATTATTTTTCAAATCATCCTTGCCAAAAAAGTATTGCATTTGTTTTATTTTCAGCCGAAGAAGCCGGCTTACTTGGATCTCGTTTTTTTACGGAACATCCACCTATTGCTTTGTCGCATATCAATACACTTATCAATTTGGATTTATTGGGAACCGGTGAGGATGGTATGATGGTAGTTAATGGAAGTATCTATCCTGAGCTTTTTACAACGCTTTTAAAATGTAGTGCGCCATACAAACATCTATCATCTCAATTAAAAAAACGGGGTAAAGCTGCAAACAGTGATCATTACTGGTTTACCGAAAAGGGTGTAAAATCAGTTTTTTTATATACCATGGGCGGAATTTCTGCCTATCACGATCCCTACGACAAGTCCGAAACTTTGCCATTAACAGCGTATTACGAGATTTTTAGTATGTTGAAAGATGTAATAGAAAAACTATAAAACAAAGGTGCGGCAAGCCGCACCTTTGGTGTCACCGAATAAACCCACCATACCGGTGACTTTGTCCAAAAGAATGGACGCGCAAATGTATTATACACTAAAATTGAAACGACTACTTTTCGGTAAACGATAAATTAACTTCGGTGAATTATTTAATATTTATATGATAATGGTAACCGGATCGGAGATTGTCGTTTTTAATAACAATTCCTAAAATAAAAGCATCTAAAATTAAATGTTGTGAGGCGCTTTGGGTTATAAAATGCCATGCCTTGGTCATTGATGGAGACCAATATATATCGTCAAATACAAGAATTTGATTTGAGCGTTGTTGCTTGTTAAAATGTTCATATAGTGCAATTGTTGATTGATAGTCATGTGCACCATCAATAAAAATAAAATCGAAATCGGTATTGTTTGTATTTAAAAATGTTTGAAAAGCTGCGTGGTTATAGGTGATGTTAAGATTAGGATGGTATTGTTTTTGTAAACGTTGTGCAAAATCAATATAAACCTTATTACCATCAACTGTATTTACATCACGAGGAAATTGAGCCATTGCCATATATAAGGTAGTTAATCCCAAAGACGTACCCAGTTCTAAAACATGATGGGGATTAAAATAGCGAATGAGTTGAAATAAAATCCGAGCCTTGTGGTGGGTTGAAATACCCCATCGTGCAATTTTTTTAACTGGCCTGTATTCACTTTTAAAAACCCGTGAACCTGCACCCAAGCCGGCATCCTTCAATATTTGTGAATCTCTTAATATCTTAAAGCGTAATGCCTTTAATTGCTGGCATTGGAGTTCTGCATCTGATTTGGTAGCTTTTAATGCATTGCATACATCAAACGCTAAAGGTGAATGCACGCCGTGTCCATTGGAATGTGCAAGCATAACATGCCGAATAGCATATCCCAATTGATGCAGCGCAAATTGCATTACAAGGGTGTATTTAAGCGTAAACACGCACGTAACTTGGGACTTACGCGATAACGTTCTTCCTGATAGGTGTTGTACAAATCATCTAAAGTTTGTACAACATGTGAAATGCCTAATTGATTACCCCATGCTAATAGCCCTATGGGATAATTAACTCCTTTTTTCATGGCAATTTCAATATCTTCTGCTGAAGCAACTCCAAAGTATAAAGCATCGGCGGCTTCATTTATGAGCATAACCAAAATTCGGTTAAGAATATAATGTCCCAGCTCGGTATTTTTTTGTGGCTCAGGTAAGCTTTGATGTTCTGAATACGAGTAACAGCCTTGACCTGTTTTACGTCCGTATAATCCGGCTTCAAACCATCGTTTTTGGGTAATGGAGGGTTTAAAACGGGGATCGTAAAACAATTCGGTCCATACACTGCAGGTTACTCTATAATTGACATCATGCCCAATTAAATCCATAAGCTCAAAGGGGCCCATTTTAAATTGGCCCAAGGTTTTCATAGCCCAATCAATGGTTGCATAATCTGCTATACCTTCTTCTGCAATTCTAAGGGCTTCACTGTAAAAGGGCCGTGCGATACGATTTACAATAAATCCGGGCGTGTCTTTAGCTGTAACCGGTTGTTTTTCCCAAGTTTGCATGAGTTGTTTTAACAAGTCAGAAATTTGATGGGCTGTACGAATTCCGGGTATAATTTCAACCAACGGCATAAGCGGAGCTGGGTTAAAAAAATGCAAGCCAATAAAGCGTTCGGGATTACGAAATGCAGATGAAAGTGCAGCAATAGATAATGAGGACGTATTTGTTGCGATAATACATGATTGCGACACTTGGGATTCCAATTTTTGAAACAAATTTTGCTTAATTACAAGATCTTCAATAATCGCCTCAATGATTAAATTACATGATTTTAAATCACCTAAATTTGTAGCAAAACGCAAACGGTCCATACAACTGGTCCATTGCGACTCTGACATCTTTCCTTTTTCAATACGTTTTTTAAATTGTTTATCTATTAAAACGTTAGATGCCTGACGGGCGTTTTCATTTTCATCAAAAATTATAACGGGATGCCCGTTTTGAAGTGCCACCTGTGCAATGCCTGAACCCATGGCACCGCAACCAATTATGCCAATAACGTATGTATCCTTATTCATTTTTAAAAATTTTAGAATTGTACTGAATGCCCTGCACATACCAATATGCAAAATATATGCCCGGCTTAAGAGATAGGTCATTTAAATTAAATGCATGCATTTGATTTTCAAAAATACTGCCTAAAAAACACCCCTCAACTCCATAAATGTCTATTTTACGGGGCAATACAGATGATTTTATAAATACCTGGTCAATTGTTGGATTTGGATAAATGAATTCTGTTATGGCACTATAATCTGTTATACCAACCGTTCCAACCGGATAAGATACCGAGCTTGTAAATGCTGCTGAAGGATTTAAAATAAAAATACCATTTTGCATATCCTGAGCTGCTATGCGACCGCTTGGAAAAAAGGGATATGCCCCCCAATTTCCGGCATAGGCACCGCCGCCATAAAATCCAGTATTAAAACCACCTTGGGGATACGTGTCAAAATAACCTACTTCTCTAATATTGCTTGGCTGACTGATGTCCAGCACGATTAATCCGTCTTGGTATGAGGCAACAATAGCCCATTGATTGCCTAGCATGTAGGGATTATGTGCCGTTGTTTGCGGACGAATTTTAAAACTTTGTAATGGCTGCGGGTTGTTTAAATTTTGAACGTCAATCATGTGTAAGGGCAGTGAAGCGGGTGATTCATCGCAAAACAATAAATATTTACCATTTTGAGTTAAAAAGCTAGAGTGGTTATAACCTGCAAATGGATACGATGCATACGCAGATACCGGCTGAAAAACATTTTGTTGCGGTTTATAAACTAGAATTTGTAAGCCCTGCCATCCGGCTGATGCATATACCGTATCATTTCTTACATACATATCATGCACCTGATTAATAATACTTGTTGAAATGTCCTGTTCTAAGCGTCTTAATAACACTGGGGCGGAGGGCGTAGCCAAGCTGAATATGCTCATAGGCGAAGAGCCAACTGAAAAAGTTGTCATTCCAACATATAACTTATTTTGATCTATCCACAAGGTATGTCCGCGCTCTATTATGGTATTGCTATTATGTACCACATGAACACTGTCAGGTAAATACTGCATATCTATAATCTGAAACGTATTGGGTTTTGCATCATCACTGGCTACATAACAATAGTTTTGATAGGTTTTAATTTCCCTCCATGTACACCCTGTTTTACCGCCCACAAAATCACAAACAACCGGTACATTTGGATTGGTGATGTCTACAAAATAGGTACCATTGGCAGTACCGGAAATTACATATTCTCGGTTTTTATTGGCCTGAAACCAGCCCCAACAACCCGAATACCGATTACCCACCGGCGTGGGGTTTACTGAAGTATCTGGATTAATACGTGCCAGCAACTGCATGTTCCAGCTATTATAATTTAAAACTTGTGCCTGATATACCTGCAAAAACAAGACTATTACGAAAATTCGAACCATAATTTAAAATTACAAGTTTTAAACTTAATAATTAAAAAACCGTTTTATATCCAACATGAATTTTAGCAATACTAAAAGCTAATGGCGCATTAAACTGAGATCCTACAGCGTAACATAAATTAATACTCCCTGCATTTAATTTAAATTGCATACCCAATCCGACACTGTATGGAACGTCTTGCAAATAGGAAGTAAGTAATTGACGTTGGTAAGCTGCTTGATCGTAAAATGTATACAAAAACGATGCACTGCTTAACATCCAACGGTATTCGAGTGTATTTACTGCATAGCTGCTACACCACAGAGATTCTTCATCAAATCCGCGAAGGGTTTTAAACCCACCGATTCTAAACAGTTCATTGGCGTAATAGGCACGATTAGAAATTAAGGCACTGCCGTTAAGTTGATACATAATAGCATGATGTTGTGTAAGTGGAATAATGTAACAAAATTTAAATTCAGTTAACAACTGAGGCGTATTTTTAAATGCATTTGAATACCGATTACCTGTTTGAAACGTAAAATCACAGCTTATACCATTAGAATACGGAAAAGGCTTGGAATTAAATTTCCAAAAAGTTGAAATTCCAAAAGCCTCACGAACAAATTGCCCGATAGTATCTGAACTAAAAGTACCTAATGGTGTGGTTTGGTGCTTGGTATAAAACACATCATAAGACCGTGTAGCAGTAGGTTGGTATTGCATCCCCCATTTTTGCTTAATATCAATAAATGCAGTATCTCTACGGTAAATTTGAAATTCAATGCGACTACCAATGGGTGTACCCATCCAAAATGGAAATTGAAATCGTAATTGAAAATCTTGTGTTTGAAATTGCAATCGGCGCCATTTTAAATCAACAAGCTCGCCATGATGCCATAACTGATGTTTTAATAACAGATTTAAATCTCCTGTAATTACTGGAGATTGGGTTAAGGTTTGGTTTTGAATACCCAATAAGCCTTCAAATTGGGATGTAGGTTTAAGTTCTGGATATATATAAAGTTTTGCTTGGCGTGAGGTAAGGTATAATTGCGATGGTTTGGACTCTAATATAAAATCAGTGCCGGATAATTGCGAACTAATCTTTGAAACATCATAATAGTTAAGCGGAACTGCAGTATTTAACTTAAGACAACCCTTTAAAAAAGATTTTCGGAATGTATGTTTACTAATACATATTATGGAGTCTAACTTATATTGATGGCGTAGTTGTAAATACCACGACATGTATAGTGTATCTGTAATCATTTCATAATCCAAGTGCAATTCAGATGTTATATATCCGTGTTGATCACACCATTTTAAAAATGCATCTGCATCATTATTAATTATGTTTTTAAAATTACTAGAATCGCATACTTTATAAGGCGAAACCTTTAATTTATAAAATACATCCAAAGGAAGTTTTGTATAATTGATTTTTATTGGGGTGTTTAAAATTTTTAACTGAGGTTGTATCCATCGCTTAGAATAGTTGTTTTTGTAGTGCGTTAGGGAATCTGATGCCATATTATGCGTTTGGGCCTGCATCGATAAAATTGTAATGCAACCCATCATAATAATAAAAATCCTAAACATAGCCATATAACGCTGCAAAGTTATTTTTATTAACTTCAGGCATGAAAAATTTAATTTGCCTAACAGCATTTATTGCGAACCTATCAAGTATGTTTGCGCAAAACCCCATTGTTTTAACTAATGCAAATATGCCCACGGCAAACGACACCCTGAGATATACTAATGTAAATTTAAATAGTATTGGAAATTACAGCCTAACCGGAACCAATTACACTTGGAATTTTAAAAATGTAATATCAACTACAGAAGGTCGCAGAGATTTTAAAGCCGCTTTGAATACCCCATATGGTTTTTTCTTTTTAGCTCCAGGCGAATATGGTGAAAAAATTGCTGACACCCTAATTGCCGGAACTGGTACAATAACCATTACAAAATTTTACAACTATTACAGAAAAACAACAACTCCTTTAAATGCTTTCATAGCCGATGGTGTGGGATTAAGCATAAATAATATACCCGTACCCTGCTATTACACCGACAAAGATGAATTGTATATTTTTCCTTTAAGTTATCCTAAATTGGACAGTACCACATTTAAATTTTCAACGCCTACAACTTCATTACTTCCCATAAGTTATTCTAAGGCGGGCTACAGAACCACACGTGTTGACGGCTGGGGAACTGTTATAACACCATACGGAACTGAAAATGTAATACGATTGGTTAGTACGCAATATTCAAAAGATACCATAAAATTAAATTTGCCCATACCTAATTTGCCTCCCATTAAAATTGGCCTGCAAAATAATCAACGCAGTTATCAGTGGCTTAGCTTAAACAGTAAAATACCTTTTTTTGAAATTTCAGGCACTTTAAATGGACCATTGTTTACACCAAACACTGCTCGGTATAGAGGCTTTGATGTAAGTAAAAACCCAATTGATCTTACTGCTTTAAAGCCTGAATCCACACAACCCGTATTTAACTATTCCAAATTGAAACATCAAATTGAATTTAATGCCCCCGAAAGCATTCAGTCATTTATTTTAGTAAACACTTCGGGGGCTCAAGTGGTAGTTAAAGATGCGCAGTATTTTAAAACACATAACTACATTGATTTGCCAAAACCGCTTCCCTCTGGTATATATTACCCTATTATTATTGGGGCCAATAAAATAAATAATAGTGCACTATTTATATACGCACATGACTAATTTTAAAAATACATTAATTGCCAGTGTTTTTTTAGCAATTGTAATATTTTCTCTTGACCCCCTTTTAAATAACAATAATGCGTCTTTTAAAAATTCTAAAAAAAGTATTCATAAGTTTAATATAAAGCCTAATAACAAGCAAATTAGGTTATCTACGCTCAAAATTAACGATACAATTTCTGAACTTAGCGCTTTATTAAGTGGTAATACAGCATACACATATAAAATCTTTAAGGCATACATCAAAGATTCAAATTATATAAAAGTTTCTCAAAATTTTTTAAAAGATTGGGAGCTTTTAGAGGAAAACCGACTCAAACATGTTCGTGCGTTTAGCTCAACCCATCTACATTCTAAAATTAAACCTATACACATACTATATCCGTTTTCAGGTCCTGACCTTTTGTTTGCTCATCATTTTTTTAATACGGCCAAATCGTTTTTTTTAATTGGACTTGAGCCCTGTGGCACAATTCCCGTTTTTTTAAGAGCAAACAATCCTGATTTTTCAAAACTACATTCATACATGCGTCAACTTTATGTTTCAGTTGAGGATATTGTTCATTTTAGTTTTTTTAGGACTTTGGACATGAATGCTGAGCTAAAGCAAAATACACTTGATGGCACTTTACATGTTTTATTATTTTTTCTTGGAAAACTGAAATGTACACCCCTACAATTACGTTATTTTGAAATTAATAATTTGGGGGCTTTAGCATACAGTACCATACCTAATAACGGTGTGGAAATTACATTTATAAATACCTTTAAAGATACTTGTTACGTTCGATATTTATCTGCAAATCTTGACAATCAATATTTTAATGATCAATCGCAACTATTTACACACATAAATTCATCTAATTACGATATTGCCTATATAAAAGGGGCGTCCTATTTGCTTCATAATGATGGGTTTTCAAATATTAGATATCTATTATTAAAACGATTACCTGCAATATTGCAAGATGATACGGGGATTCCATTTCATTATTTTCAAGCATCAAACTGGGAATTTAATTTATATGGAAATTACACCAAACCGATACGATTATTTAAAAACCGTTATCAAAATGATTTGGATTCATTTTATAAAAAATCTAATCCAACACCCTTGGGATTTGGACTGGGATATAATTTTAAAAACCAAAACAGCGCTTTAATTTTTGCGCAAAAAAAACATTAAAAACGTTTGTCTGCGCCCCACATTAATTTATTACGTAATGTGTTAAAAAAATGATGCCCTTCCAGATTAATTAAATTTAGTTTAAAATCTGCTTTTTTTATTCTCAGGGTTTGATGAATATCAAATTTTACAGTTCGGTTATCAAGGGTAATATTGTATGCATTCGTGCGCCCCTCAACCTGAAAGCGTAATTCGTGATGATTAGAAATTACCAAGGGCCGCATAGCTAAATTATGAGGTGCTACTGGGGTAATAATAAAATTGTCTGAATCGGGCATTATGATGGGCCCGCCGCAACTTAGTGAATATGCAGTTGAGCCGGTAGATGTTGAAATTATTATTCCATCTGCAAAATACGTATTAAGATATACATCATCTACAAATGTATCAATATGTATCATTGCACTACGATCATGCTTATGAATGGTGCATTCGTTTAAAGCATAATTTAAATCATCAAAATCACTTTTATACCCGTCTATTTGTAACAATTCACGCTTATCGAGCGTATACTGCTCATGTATTACAGCCTTTACGGCCCGCTGTAAATCATCTTTATGAACAGAAGATAAAAATCCTAAACGACCGGTATTGATACCCAGTACCGGTATACCAGAAGTACGCACATAGGTGAGTGCTTCCAGCATGGTTCCGTCGCCTCCAAAACATATCAGATAGTCGGCTTTTGAAATTAATTGTGCCGCCGTTGCAAACGTATGTATTTCGAGGCTTAAATGGTGTTGCGTTTTTAAATATATATAGTACGTTTCGTGTAAAATCAACTCGACATGTTCCTGTGCCAATAAAGCATGTAAGTCTGTAATGTACGATACATGATTATCGGCACTGGGTCGGGCATAAACCGCAATTGTCATGTAACAAAGGTATTAAATTAGTCGGTGATTTCGATTTGAACGGTATCCGAGGCAAATATCCTGCCCAGCTTCCACACCTGTTGATCTTCATTTTTGCAACAATTAATAAATAACTGTTCATTATCAGGTGTTACAGTGCATAATAATCCACCGTTTGTTTGTGGATCTGCAAAAAGGCTAAAAGCCTTGTTTTTATGATTGGTAGTGGCATCATTTATAAAAGGCGCTATCGCATTCCAATTTTTAAATAACGCGTCTGGATATCCTGAAATAGCAGCATATTGAAATACATCAGGCAAAACAGGAACGGCGGAAAGATTAATGTGTGCCGAAAATGTACCCGGCTTAAGCATTTCTAAAAGATGTCCTCCTAAACCAAAGCCAGTTACATCGGTAATTGCATTTACTAACCCTTGACTTACTAAAATACTACCGATACGGTTTAACTTTACAAGTTGTGCAATCCATAATTTATAATGTTCTTCAGCCAATTTTTCATGTTTAAAAGCTTTGGCATAAATACCTGTTCCAATAGGTTTGGTAATAAAAACTAAATCTCCATCGCAGAGTGAATTATTACTGCACATTGCATTTCGCTTAACTCTTCCATTTACGGTTAATCCAAAAAAAGGTTCAGATGTTTCAATACTATGCCCTCCTGCCAATACAATGCCGGCGGTTTTGCAGCTATGTTGTGCACCGCGTAAAACCTCTTGTGCAGAGTCGGTTCCCAAGCGCTCAACGGGCCAACCCAAAACCGATAATGCTACCAAAGGATTTGCACCCATTGCATAAATATCACTTAGTGCGTTGGCTGCAGCTATTTGCCCAAATGTAAATGCATCGTCAACAATTGGCGTAAAAAAATCTGTAGTACAAACTAAGGCCTCTGTATCATTAAGTGCATAAACGACTGCGTCATCCGAATGCTCAGATCCAATTAATAAATTAATATCATCCGATTGGTGTATTTTAATATCCTTAATTATTTGATGTAAATACTTTGGTTCAATTTTACAGCCACAGCCTGATGCCTTTGACCATTGGGTTAATCTTTTAGGATCTATCATTTACGAGAAGTTTTATAGATTTATATATAACTGAAAATTGCATTTCTGATGATTCGTATACCCAAACCATTCGTTTGTTATCCATGTCAGCACGTCGTGATTTTAAATACCAGCGGTCGTAGTAGTTTAATAAAATTGAAAACGCAGCATGTATATTTGATTGATTTAAATATGTAATTACGCGCTGGGTATCCAATCCGCCTAATCGTTTTGACATTCGTCTTACGGCCTGTTCTAACTGTAACTGCGTAAACGAACCGTATTCGCTGATAATTCTATTTAAACGCACATCAAAGGGGCGAATCCAATTAACCAATGGTGCGGACACCATATTGTTAAAAAAAATTTGAGGTAGATTTATAGATCCTATACGCTGGCTTTCAGACTCCAGCCAAATATACGGCAGTTCGTTTTGATTTAATGAATTAAACATAGTATCGTATGCTGATAATTGTATGGCCAATTCGTTTTCAAATTGTTGTTGCGTAGGCTGTGGCAAATAATTTAAATTACCAAATGCTGAACCCTTATGCTGAGCAAGGTCTTCTAAATCAATTATAAATGCCCCACATGTCTTCATATATTGAAGCAATGCGGTTTTACCTGAACCGGTAAATCCAGCTAACACCCTATAAGGCCTTGGTAATTCTAAAACCTGCAACACTTGCTGGCGAAATTGCTTGTAGCCCCCTTTTATACGATACACAGCATATCCACAAACAGAAAATAACCAAGCCATAATAGCGCTTCGCAGTCCGCCCCTCCAACAGTATAACATTATAATTTTAGTGTGCATTGGTTTTAATTTATGTAAAGCCTCTATTTTATTCGGCATTTGTGGGCCTAATAGCTTTAAACCTCTGCGAATTGCAATATCTCTTCCCTGTTGTTTATAAAGTGTGCCTATTTCAGCACGCTCTTCATTACTTAAAATCGGTAAACAGACGGCACCCGGAAAATGACCTAAATCAAATTCATGGGGACTTCTGACATCTATTACACAATACCGTTCGTTTAGGGTATTAATAGCATGCCATTCTAATTCGCGAATTTCTGGTTCCATTAGGGTTTAATACTAATAAAATACGGATCCACGCTTAATTCCACGCGCTTGGTTTCTGGGATAAATCGGTTTAAATCAACCGCATTTAAAAAGCCATTACGCCCTGAACATTGTGCACTGTGGTGCGGCAGAGGGCCTGTTGCATCTAAATTGCGTGAAACAACCCAAAGCATGTTATTTTCATCATCGGCTATAATGCCATGAGGCTGGTAACCAATATATAATTTACGTTGAAAAAAAGTACGTGCATCTATTTTAACTACAGAACCTAACATGTTTGAACCCGGATACGGATCCTGGGTACAAGACACGTAAAATGCATTTTGAACTTTTGAAAAACACAGCTCTTGCGGGTAGATTCCAACCTGAACCTTTGACTTTAAATTCCAAGCTGGCCACTCGTATACACGTACTTCATTACTGTGTTGACACGAAATCCAAATATCGTTATTATCGGGATGGCATTGTATATCATGCGGATCAAGACGAAATGAAATACTAGAATCTAAAACGATAGAGCGATAATTTACCAGTGCTGTATCCATTTCATAAATTAAATTTCCCGTTTGACATGTTATAAGCAATTGGCTTTCATCCGGTGAAAGACAAATACCATGCGGTTGGTATAAACCACTGGTAAAATGAAGTAAGTTTCGGGATTTTAAATCTACGGCAGCAATTTTTCCGTTATTGGACCAGGATACCGCATAGGCACGATTTCCTGCTTCATTAATTACCAAAGTATTCCAGTCTATAACTGTATTTTGCGAAGGGCATAAAGGTATTTCAGCCACTAATGAATTATTTACCGCATCAAATTGTTGTAAAATAGAATTGTTTAAAAACACTACATACCAAAATTTACCGTCGGGACTTACTTTTACCTGATGTGGAATATCCGGACCGGGTTTATTTCCAACCTCAACATACCTTATGGGTAAACCACTCTTACGATCTATTACGGTTACTACATCACAGCCCTGGTTTACAACATAGGCATAGGATTGAAACGGATCTGAAAATGCAATTTGACCTTTAATATCCGGAGCACCTTGATCTATCCATGTTTTAATAACATTTACTTCCTTAAACGACAGCGGGCTTTGATTTAAAGGCATTACCGGAGTTGCTGTAGCACCTAAAGCCGAATACGTATTAACAAAATAACATAAGGATGAAAATTTAGAGGAAAAAGGTATTACCGCACTACCCGATTTTGAACCTTTAAATAATCCCTGCCATGTAGAAAGATCTAATCCAGAGGCTGCATCCGCACTTTGAGTATTATGACAACCCCCTTGCGCACATTTTAATACCATTATTTCACCTATGGCATCAGGGTAATTTCCATAATTGGGTTTTATGCTATCTACACTGCATGCTGTACACAAGAAGCACACAACAACATAGCTCATCCAAATTACTTTATGCATTTTAACCATTGCATAGGTTTATCAAAGGCTTTCCAAGCAATAACATACAAGCCCTTAGGCCATTGTTCGGTTTGTAATAACGGCACATCCAACTGGTATTTAAAGTGTTGCGAGCCGTCTGGTAAATACACGTAAACTTCATAGGGGGGTATACCTATGTTTCCTTTAAGGTATAAAAAATTTTCTGCCGGTTGGGGAAACAATGTAAGTTTTGATTCGGCTATTTGTGAATTTACACCAACCTGAGGTGAAGCGCTCGAAAAAAACATACAACCGCCAGCGGCATTACCTAACATAAAATCCAAACGGCCATCGGCATTTATATCTTTTGCTGCAATTGTGCTCTGCGGGCCTTCATTCCAAAAATTAACATGATCATTAATTAGCGTTGCAGTTGCCGCAGGGTTTTGTGGCATTGTATAATTAAAAATATGCCCCGAAGCCGAGCCCACCAATAATTGAGTTTGACCAGAATAAAAAACAAGTTCTGGCGAGGCATAGGCGTCAAGTCCGTATCGTGAGGTTTCAATACGAACATCAATGCCAGCCCAGTTACTTGAGTATAAGCTAAAACCGGGCACACCTACATTGCCAGTATTTATATACAATGCCAGCTTACCATTTCGCATACCTACAATCAAATCCGGTTTTTGATCTTTATTAACATCGTATACAAGCGGTGCCGCAGATCCAAACGGAACCGTTATTGCAAAGGGATTTAATTTGAATACTGTAAATTGAGCAGCCTGATTAATGGATGCTGTATTTTCAAACCAATGGATTTGGCCACTGGCCGTGCCTAAAATTAAATCTACATCCCCATCAGCGTCAATATCGCCTAAACATGCTGTTAACCCTTGAAGCATATAAGTGCTTAAATTAAGCCAGTCTGCAGACATACGGGTGTATTTTGGAATTTGAGCAGTTCCTGTATTTTGATAATAGGCTATGCGTGAGGATAAATACCCGTTTGTAAATTGTCCCTGTGTTACAACTAATAAATCTGTGAGACCGTCAGCATTTATATCGAATAAAAGCGGTTTAGAACCCTGACCGTAATCAATCATTTCAGACTGTAAAAAATCAGAGGCTACAAATTGAAATTGTGCCGGACCCGTACCTGCAACATTTCGATAATACCATAAACTTTTGGCGTTTTCGCTGTTTGCGGTTTGCGGAGATGCCAATAAATCTTGTTTTCCGTCGGCATCGACATCAGCAATAAATGCACACGGAAAGTGTTGAAGGCGTAAAACCTGGGTATTTCCCTTTTGGGATAATTTGGAAAGTTACGAGTTGTATCGCTTATTAATGCAGAAGCCGCAGTACCGTTATTGTAAGCAAATTGAATATCAGTACAGCCAACATCGCCTATTAACAAATCTTGGTCACCGTCGTTTTCAATATCTAAACACGTTAAACATGCACCGGCATGCTGTTCTTTAAATTCCGATTTTGATTGGCATTGATTTAAACCCACCTGGCAATTCGACTCAGCACATTTTCCCCAGCAATCGCTTGCAAGTTCAAAAACTAAACTGTCTTTATGTCCGAATTTTTCGATACTTAAATTTTTATGCCATTCTATAAATACCCCTTGTGATGAAAACGTTAAAATATCAAGATCTCCATCACCATCAATATCTTTTATGCCGGGCGCACCAATGGGACTGGCATATATATTTGTATACAATGGCTGCAGGGCTCCGGGATTGTAGTTTGACATAAGAACATTTACATACGGGCTGAATTTTAACCGGTTTTGTGGCGTGCTAATATTTTTATATACCTGAATACCCAGTGGGCTTGAACAAAAGAGATCCGCCTTTTGATCGCCATTAAAATCTAATAATAAAGCCCAGTTTGAAACTTCAGGAAAAAAATAGGGCAAATCAGCATCCGGCTTATAACGGGTTTGTCCCGTTCCATCTTTAATAAAACACTTAAAAAGCCCCGATCCAATAGCATTGCAACGGTCGTAGCATACTAAATCTTGTATGCCATCAAAATTTAAGTCTGCATTTGAAACACAGAGGTAATTTAATCCGCCCGCAAATGGAAACTGAAGTGTTTGGGAACCATGTACAACGGTTAGCGTATCTCGCGCTACAGCAAATTGCGCCTTTGCCATAGTAGTTATTAAAACACATACCAGTAAAATGCGCATACTCTAAATTACATCAAAATGACATAACAAATTACTGCACAAAGTTTTGATTTAAATCCAAAACGTTTGTATTTGTATTACTGGAAAATTAATTACGGCAACACGGCTTCTACACTGATTTCAACATGGGCGTCTTTGGGGAGCTTTGCCGCCTGTATTGTAGCTCGGGCTGGATAATGCGATTTAAAATACCCAGCATAAACCTCATTTACCTGAATAAAATGATTCATATCGTTTAAAAATATGGTGGCTTTAACCACATTGTCAAACGAACAACCGGCCGCTTTTAATATTTCACCAATGTACTCCATTACGATTCGGGTTTCTTCTTTAATACTGGTTTGTATAAGCTGCTTGCTTTGTAAATCCATGGCTATAGTTCCACTAACAAACACTAATTGTCCTGCAATTACAGCTTGGTTATAGGGACCAATAGGTGCCGGAGCCAAATCTGTTTGAATGATACGTTTCATATTTAATGTTGATTACGTTTTTTTATCATAGTTAAAATTGTAGCTAAAGCTACAGTATCGCCCTGATCATCATAAACATCTACTTGCCATTTAACAATCCCTTTGGCCACATCTTCAGGTGTTTTTTGTTCTTGTTCTATTTTTTCTTTACAAGTAAAACGCACACCAATAGTAGTGCCCATATATACAGGTTTTAAAAATTTACATTCTTCAATTCCATAATTTAAGAGCACTGGTCCTTTTCTGCCATCAACAAACAGGCCGGCAGCCTTGCTTAATAAATAATAACCATGTGCCACACGCCCTGTAAATAAGGTGCCTTCAAGGCTTGTAACATCAACATGCGCGTAAAAATGATCCCCGCTCACATTTGCAAATTGCACCACATCGGCATCGGTTACCGTATGTTTTGCTGTTATTAGGGTTTCACCCAATTCCAAATCTTCAAAATACTGTTGAAAGGGATGAATGGTTTTTTCTTGCATTTTACCACCATATTGGTATTGATTTAAAACCACACTTAAAGTTGTTGGACTTCCCTGAACCGCAGTACGTTGCAAGTAATGCATTACACCACGCTTTCCTCCCATTTCCTCGCCTCCGCCTGCACGTCCGGGGCCACCATGTACCAACATGGGCATAGGGGAACCGTGACCAGTAGATTCACCTGCACAATCACGGTTTAAAATTAATATCCTGCCATGCATACATGCTGCACCTATAGCAAACTGTCGTGCATGTTGATTGTTATATGTTACTATACTGCTTACCAATGAACCTTTTCCCATTTTACAAAGCTGAATGGCATCGGCTAAGGTTTTATAAGGCATGAGTGTACTTACCGGGCCAAAGGCCTCTACTGCATGGCATAGTTGTTGTTCAAAGGGCTTGGCATTATACATCAATGTGGGCGCCATAAATGCATTCGGTTTTACTTGGGTTCCCAAAAGTTCAAAATTTATATTTTCGTAAATTACTTCTTGTTCCGTTTGTAATTCCTTTATTTTTAAAATTACTTCGTTATGCTGTGTAACGCCGGCTAATGACCCCATACGTACCTCCTTTAAGCGAGGATCGCCCATGCTCGTTGTTTTAAGGCGTGCCACGAGGGCATCTTTTACAGATTCAATTCGATTTTCAGGCACAATTATACGTCGCACCGCTGTACATTTTTGTCCAGCTTTAGTAGTCATTTCACGTACTACTTCTTTAATAAAAAGTGTAAACTCGGCATCAGCCGGCTCTACATCCGGTCCTAAAACACAAGCATTTAATGAGTCGGCTTCCATGTTAAACGGAATACTCTCTTGAAGTATACGCGGATGGGCTTTTAACAATTTACCTGTAGACGCAGAACCCGTAAACGTTACCACATCTTGGTTTTCAAGATGATTTAGTAAATCGCCTGCAGAGCCACATATTAACTGTAACGCGCCTTCGGGTAAAAATCCGGAACGTATACAATCGCGAACCACGGCCTCCGTTAAATAACAAGTTACTGTTGCAGGTTTAACAATTGCCGGCACACCAGCCAACCAGTTAACAGCTATTTTTTCCAGCATGCCCCAAACGGGAAAATTAAACGCATTAATATGTACGGCTACACCTTCTTTAGGTACACAAATATGATGCCCCATAAACGTGTTTAATTTGGATAATTTTACGGGTTCTCCATCATAACAATAGGTTTCATTCGGAAATTGTCGCCTAAGCGAAGCGTACGCAAATAGATTTCCAATTCCCCCCTCAATATCCACCCAACTATCAGCACGTGTGGCGCCGGTAGCCCAGCTTAATGCATAATAATGTTCTTTTTGTTCTAAAAGATACATGGCCAGGCTTTTAGCATACGGCCGCGTTCATGAAAGGTCATGGCGCGCAATGCGGGCCCTCCACGTTCACGTGCAAATGTGCACATGGCTTTAAAATCAATTCCATCAGAGCCGGCAAATCCAAGTGATTCGCCGGTTACTGCATTAAAAAGTTCATGTGCCGATTGGGTACCTGAAATCCACTGGCCTAAGGCATAATTTTGAAACTTATTCATGTTGTATACACTTCAAAGAAAATAAAAAAACCCGAACATTCGTGTTCGGGTTTTTTAGTATAAATAGCAATAGTTTTATTTAGTGCGTAAAACGCGTTTGGCTAACTTTGATTTTAAATTTCGGGCCTTATTTTTATGTATTACCCCTTTTTTAGCCAATTTATCAATCATAGAGCTTACTTTGGGTAAAAGTGTTTTTTGTTCAGCAGAGTCATCTGATTTTTTAATGGTTTTAATTGCTGTACGGGTAGATTTTGCATAATAACGGTTATCAACGCGTTTAGCATCGTTTGACCGAATGCGCTTAATAGCGGACTTATGATTAGCCATGTTTTAAATTGAATTAGGGGGCAAATATACAATTATTCCTTTAATTAATATATTCGCCTACGTGAATCAAGTAAAAATCAAATTTGTGCTTCTTGTTTTAACCTTACTTGCTTTAAACAGCCGTGGGTCGTCTCAAAATTACGTTCCCAATTGGAGTTTTGAGCAGTATATGCGAAACGGTGCTTTAATTCGGCATGCCAAACCCTGGCAAAGCATTGAAGAAGGTGATTTTTATCACGAGCGGCTAAAGGGCGACACTTCACAATTTGCAGGGGCATTTGAGGGTACCTCTTATATTGGTTTACGATTTAGAAAAAAACACCGTGAATACATTCAAGTAAAACTTACTGATGTATTAGTAAAAGATCGTTTTTACAAATTGTCTTTTTATTGGCGTAAAGCTTATTGGAGTACAGCTAAATTAGGCCATCTCGGCGTTTATGTTGGCACTAAGGCCTATCGTAAAAACCAAAGGGTAATTGCCTTAGATACTGCCGATGATTTTGGATTAGACGGCGCACAGGCCTGGATTAAAAGCAGCTTTATTGTGCAATCAAAAGGTCGTGAACGGTATCTGTGTATTGGTAATTTCAGTGAAAATTTCCGTAAAGACATCATTAAAGATCATGCCTTACGTATGTTTGGCGTAGAAGCCTATTATTTTATTGATGCCATTCGGCTTGAGCCACTTGCGTATAGCATCCCGCCCATATCGCCTGAAACCAGGCCCCATCATTACAAAATCTACGTGGACATCTAAATTTAGCATTGCATGGAACGATTCCTTGTTAGATACCAATCCCAACAATTTGAGCTTAGCCGGAACTGACACCCTTAAACAATGGTCCGCTGCATTTCCCCAAAAACGCCTTTTAATAAGTATTTCACACCAGTCCTACCCCTGGTATATCAATGCAGATGAGCAACTTGATCGCATTCACAATTACATAACCGAACTGTTGCAATTTTTACAAATAAAAAACCCCATTTACATTCGACAACATATTTTAAGCAAGTTTGATAATTCAAAAAATAATATCGAATTTGAAATGGATTAACAGACTATGAAATCATCTGCTTCACGCATTGTTAGGGCCTGGGTTTTTTACGATTGGGCCAATTCGGTTTACCCCTTAATAATTAGCTCCGCCATTTTTCCTGTGGTTTACGAAAATGCCACCAGTATAAAAATTAATGGTAAAACCGTTTACGATAACATTAGTTTTTTTGGGCATCTTTTTAAAAACACTGAATTTTATGCCTACTTGGTTTGTGTATCCTACCTAGTAGTTGCATTACTTACACCGCTGCTTTCAGGCATTGCCGATGCCGGCGGCAAACGCAAGGGCTTTATGCAATTTTTTTGTTTTTTAGGCGCTGTATCGAGCGGTTTATTATATTTTTTTCCAACAAAAAACCCGGGAATTCAAGGTCAGGTAATGGAACTGGGATGGTCTATAATTCCATTGTTTTTTGGCAGTATTGGTTTTTGGGGCAGCTTGGTATATTACAATTCATATTTGCCGGAAATTGCAAGCCCCGAAGCGCAAGATAAAGTTAGTGCCCGTGGATTTACTATGGGCTATTTGGGAAGTTCGATTTTACTTATTACCATCCTTATTGTTTTTGTTTTTCAAAAAATTGCACCTATTTCTTGGGCATTTCCACTGGTAAGTATTTGGTGGATTGGATTTGCCCTGTATTCCTTTTATCATTTACCTAAAACACCTTCAAAACATTACACATCATTAACCGGATTATGCACTGCCGGATTTAAAGAAATATCAAAAGTATTTTATGAAATACGTACGCAACACCTGCCTTTAAAACGTTTTTTATACAGTTATTTTATGTTTAATATGGCGGTTCAAACCATTATGGTAATGGCTGTTTCATTTGCCAGTAAAGAAATTATTGGCATTAAACCCGCCGATTTAATAACCAGTATTTTACTTATACAATTTTTAGGCGTAGCCGGCGCCTTTTTAATGGCCCTTATTTCAAAAAAAATAGGAAATATTAAAACGCTTATGCTGTCAATAATGATTTGGATTGCCATTTGTGTATATGTATATCAATTTGTTTACAAACCTTGGCAATTTTACATAGCAGCAGCATTTGTTGGATTGGTGATGGGTGGCATACAATCCAATGCCCGCTCCACCTATTCAAAACTATTGCCACAAACACAAGATCCAACATCCTATTTTAGTTTTTTTGATTTAGCTGAAAAAATCGGTTTAGCCATTGGCACCTTTTCGTTTGGCTTAATTGAAGGATTTCTGAATATACGAAGCTCTATATTAGCATTAATTGTATTTTTTGTACTCGGTCTTTTGCTGTTACTACGCGTGCCAAAATCTGAAAAATTATCAGCCATTAAATAAATACGTTTATTAAACACCAGGCTATGTCTGATCAATTAATTATAATTAGCAATCAATTACATTGGGTACCATATAAAATCCTAATGGTTAATTTAAGTTATTAATTTTTAAAAATTATTTCGGGTATAAAACATACATTTACTTTTGCATGCTATGACAACACCCGAACACCACGCCTGTATTATTATAGGCTCTGGACCTGCAGGCTACACAGCAGCCATTTATGCAGCCCGTGCCGATTTAAAACCTGTATTATATACCGGCTTAACACCCGGTGGACAGCTTACGGAAACCACTGAGGTTGATAATTTTCCCGGATATCCCAAAGGTGTAAAAGGTCCTGAACTAATGGAAGATTTAAAGCAACAGGCCGAACGCTTTGGTACTCAAGTTCGTTTTGGCATGGTTACCAAAGCCGATTTGCAAACTACACCCAAGCGTATTTGGATTGATGAACAAACTGAGCTAACTGCCGATACGATCATTGTATCAACCGGTGCCAGTGCAAAATGGCTGGGACTTGAAAACGAAACCCGTTTACGGATGAATGCAGGTGGTGTAAGTGCTTGTGCCGTTTGCGACGGATTCTTTTTTAAAGGTCAAACCGTTGCCATTGTTGGAGCTGGTGATACGGCCTGCGAAGAAGCCTCGTATTTGGCAAAATTATGTACCAAGGTATACATGATTGTTCGAAAGTCAGAAATGCGGGCCAGTAAAGCCATGCAAAATCGGGTTAAAAGTATTGCCAATATTGAAATTTTATGGGACTCTGAAACCATTGATATATTAGGTCAGCAAACAGTAGAAGGCATAATAGTGAAAAACAATTCTACACAAACGCAACAAACACTTGCTGTTACTGGTTTTTTTGTAGCCATTGGTCATGAACCCAATACCCGCATTTTTAAAAACCAATTGGAAATGGATGAACAGGGATACTTAAAAGTGCAAGCCGGTTCAAGCAAAACCAACATTGATGGGGTTTTTGCTGTAGGTGATTGTGCTGATAAAGTATACAGACAGGCGGTTACTGCTGCAGGCAGCGGTTGCATGGGTGCTTTAGATGCTGAACGGTATTTGGCTGCACAGCTACATTAATTTCATTACAGAGAAATACTATATTTGATAATGCAAGATCAGCAGTATTTAAAATGGTTTAATACCTTTCAAGATCAAAACAAGGTATTAAAGTCTGAATTATCAAAAGTAATTATTGGGCAAGACGATATTATAAGCAATGTTTTAATTTCAATTTTTTCAAAAGGACATTGCCTACTGGTTGGTGTTCCCGGATTAGCTAAAACCTTACTGGTACAAACCTTGGCTAAAGCCTTGGGCTTGCAGTTTAACCGGATTCAATTTACGCCGGATGTTATGCCTGCAGATATTACCGGAAGTGAAATTTTTAATGCCCAACGTGAGTTTGAATTTATTAAAGGACCTTTGTTTGCGCAAGTTGTACTGGCCGATGAAATAAATCGCACACCGCCTAAAACACAATCCGCATTACTAGAAGCCATGCAAGAACGGCAAGTTACTGCACTGGGAAAAAAATATAAATTACCTGATCCCTTTTTTGTTTTAGCAACCCAAAACCCCATTGAACAAGAGGGAACCTATCCCCTGCCAGAGGCGCAATTGGATCGGTTTATGTTTCAGCTCAATTTAGATTATCCGAGTTTTGAAGAAGAGTTTAAAATAATAAATGGCACCACCGGCAATATTCAGCAAGAGGTTTCAGCGGTTTTAGATGCTCAGCAGATTTTAAATTTTCAAGAATTGGTAAGGGCCATTCCCGTACCCGAAAATGTTATACATTATGCCATTAAACTGGTTCAAAAAACCCGTATTCGAACTTCGGCTGCAGATCCCTTAGCAATTAAATACCTTGAATGGGGTGCAGGCCCAAGAGCCTCTCAAAATTTAATTTTAGGTGCCAAATGCCATGCCCTCATGCATGGTAAATTTAGTCCGGATATTGAAGATGTTATGGCCGTGGCTAAACCGGTAATGCGTCATCGAATCATTATTAATTACAAAGCCGAGTCTGAAGGCTTTACAACCGATCGATTAATTGAAGAATGGACCCGCTAAAACCCAATCAGGAGCCTCAAGATATAAAAAAGTATTTTGATCCTAAATCCTACACAACTGTTTTTGTAGATTCAACAGGTTTTAAAACCCAACACCATGAATTGGTTGAACATATTGAAACTTTAAAATCCATTAAAGTAAATTCTGAAGATTATCACGCAATATTACAACAGTTAAAACAACAGTATACCATTGATGACTTTTATACACTTTGCGAACAATCGAGCTCAGATGCGTATACAGCTCATGTATTACGTATAATTTGGGAATGCAACTGCGACAGTTCCTCTAAGGCTGAAGCGTTATTGCCTTATGTGTGTTCCAAAGTGTTTGTTGTAGCGTTTGAAGCCCTCACGGTATTTCAGGAGGCTATGCCTGAATTACAGCCTGCACAACTTGAAAACCTTAAAGTGCTATATAAAACCCTTGAGCATTCCGGAATTGAAAGTATAGAAACAGATTTTAAAACCTGGCTTCAAAACATTTAATATGAAAAGTTGGATTTCTTACCCTTCAGATTGCGATTTTAGCATACACAATATTCCTTTTGGTGTTATTGCTTTTAACAATCAAATAGTATTAGCCTCTGCAATAGGTGGCTATGCTGTAAATCTATATGAATTATGCATGTCTGAATTAATTGAAGGAAGTCCTGACTTGTATAAGACACACACCTTAAATTCATTTATTGCCAAAGGCAAGCCATTTACTACTGGGGTTCGGCTTCAAATTCAACAATTATTTTCGGATAATCAATCCCCATTAGCGCTTTCTGAATCACTTCAAAAACGGGTACTTATTCCAATAGAAAAAGTAAAAATGCAGTTACCCTTAGATATTGGAGATTATACAGATTTTTACAGCAGTATTGATCACGCTACCAATATTGGAAAAATGATTCGTGATCCACAAAATGCATTACTACCCAATTGGAAGCATTTACCTGTAGCATATCATGGCCGTGCCAGTAGTATTGGCATTAGCGGACATACCTTTCACCGCCCGAAGGGACAGCGTAAGCCGCCTGACCAAGATCAGCCGGTTTTTGGACCAACTAAAGCCTTAGATATAGAATTAGAAATGGCTTTTGTTATAGGTAAATCCACAGATATGGGGCAATCCATAAGTACATCAGAAGCAAATTCCTATATTTTTGGCATGACGCTTTTTAATGATTGGAGTGCCCGTGATATTCAAACCTGGGAATATATGCCCTTAGGGCCGTTTTTGGCAAAAAACTTTGCCAGCACCATGTCGCCGTGGATTGTAACACTTGAAGCGCTTGAACCTTTTCGGGTAAAGGGCTATGATCAAAACCCTCCTGTTTTACCTTATTTGCAATACACAGGAAATCAAAATCTTGATATTGAACTTCAGGTTCGTATTACACCTCAAAACACTATATCATCATTAATCTGCCACTCTAATTACAAATTTATGTACTGGACAATGGCACAACAGCTGGCGCACCATACGGTTAATGGTTGCCCCGTACGTGTTGGTGATCTTATGGCCAGCGGTACCATCAGTGGTCCCGAGCCAAGTTCGTTTGGATCATTAATGGAATTAAGCTGGAAAGGTACAAAGCCATTAACATTGCAAGATGGCTCACAGCGTACTTACATTGAAGATTTTGATACGGTTACAATTACAGGATTTTGCACGTCTGGCGACGTTCGTATAGGATTTGGCTCCTGCATGGCCAAAGTTTTACCCGCTCTGTAATTTCAATGAAATTATTTTAAAAGCCTAGGCGTTTTAACCTTGCTTTGCATGATTTTACTACGCGGTGAAACAGCCCCCCCCCTTATTTGCCTAACGCGGTATTTCTATAAATAATTTAATGGACTTTTTAATTTTATAATTTAGACGATACATAGCTATTTTTTTATTGCTTTTTCTATTGTCAAACTGATTTTATAAGTAACATTCCATTATTTAATTTTAAAGCAATTCCCATTATATATGATTTAGCAATTTTGTGCCTTATAAAACACCCATTTTTGTAATTTGATTTTGGTTTCATCACTTAATCTATAAATGAATTTATAGCTAAAAATTCAGTTATTTTTAAAAAAATTTGTATAAACTAATTATTTTAGTACTTTCACGAAATAAAATATATATTTTACCCATGAATATTTTTGTCAGCAACATCAGTTTCAAAGTTCGTGAACAATCGCTAAAAGACTTGTTTTCACAGTATGGCGAGGTTTCAAATGTGCGAATTATCCGAGATAAAGAAAGTCGTCGCAGCAAAGGTTATGGCTTTATTGAAATGCCCGATGATAAACAAGGTGAAACCGCTATTGAGGCACTAAATGGATTTGAACATTTTGAACGAAAATTGGTAGTGGCAGAAGCCAAAGGTAAACGCGATGAATCGGCTCCGGCAACCGATGCGGATTGATACAAGCGCCTATTACATTTTTTAATAACTCAGTGGTTTTTGTGAATTACGGTTTGCCCTGCATGTGATATCTTTGGTCTATGCCCAAACTTACCGAAATTAAATCAGTGCTTATTATTGGTTCAGGTCCTATTGTTATTGGACAAGCTTGTGAATTTGATTATTCAGGCTCACAGGCTGCGCGAAGTTTACGCGAAGAAGGCATTGAAGTTAGTTTAATAAATTCAAATCCGGCTACCATAATGACCGACCCGGTTACAGCCGATCATGTTTACTTATTACCCCTTGAGGTAAAATCCATCATTCAAATATTAGAAGAACGTGCTATAAATGCAGTATTGCCCACTATGGGCGGACAAACGGCACTAAATTTAGCCATGAAGTGTGAGGAACTGGGTATTTGGAAAAAATATAACGTAGCGATGATTGGTGTTGATGTTCAGGCAATAAAAGTTACCGAAGACCGTGATTTGTTTCGCGAACGTATGGCATCCATTAATATACCAATGGCTCCCAGTAAAATTGCTAAATCATTTTTAGAAGGTAAACGTATTGCACAAGAGTTTGGGTTTCCGCTGGTAATACGCCCTTCCTTTACGCTGGGGGGGAGCGGCGGTTCTGTTGTTTATGAAAAAGAACATTTTGACAGTCTTTTAAATCGCGGATTGCAAACCTCACCCATTCATGAAGTGCTTATAGATAAAGCTGTATTGGGGTGGAAAGAATTTGAATTGGAATTGTTACGCGATCATGCCGATAATGTGGCCATTATTTGCTCTATTGAAAACATGGATCCAATGGGCGTTCATACGGGCGATAGCATCACCGTAGCACCCGCTATGACCCTCAGTGATAAAACGTATCAAAAAATGCGAAGTATGGCCATTACAATGATGCGAAGTATTGGGAATTTTGCGGGTGGTTGTAATGTTCAATTTGCAGTTAGTAACGATGCACATGAAGATATTATTGCCATTGAAATTAATCCGCGCGTATCAAGATCTTCGGCTTTGGCCAGTAAAGCTACCGGATACCCCATTGCACGCATCGCATCAAAGTTAGCTATAGGCTACCGATTGGACGAATTAATTAATCAAATTACCAAATCAACTTCTGCTTATTTTGAACCCACGTTAGATTATGTGATTGTAAAGATTCCACGCTGGAATTTTGATAAGTTTAAAGGTTGTAACCGCGAATTAGGATTTCAGATGAAATCGGTTGGTGAGGTTATGGGTATTGGCCGCAGCTTTCAAGAAGCATTACAAAAAGCGTGTCAAAGTTTAGAAATAAAGCGAAATGGCTTAGGTGCAGACGGTAAAGAAATTACCAATCAGCAGGAATTATTACTTGCGTTGGAACGCCCCAGCTGGAACCGGCTTTTTATGATATACGATGCCATGAAATTGGGGATTTCACTTAAAACTATACAAAAGTTAACCCGAATTGATTTTTGGTTTTTGCATCAAATAGAAGAATTAATAGCCTTAGAACGCGAGATAGAAACCTATACACTCGAACGCATACCCAAATCGTTATTATTTGAAGCCAAACAAAAAGGTTATGCTGACCGCCAAATTGCACATTTGCTGAGATGTCTTGAAAGCGAAGTTTATCAAGCACGTATAACCATGGGTATTCAGCGCGTATATAAATTAGTTGATACCTGTGCTGCTGAATTTGAAGCCAAAACACCCTATTATTATTCAACCTTTGAAACTGAAAATGAAAGCCAGGTAAGTGCACAAAAAAAGGTTGTTATTTTAGGTTCTGGTCCCAATCGCATAGGTCAAGGTATTGAATTTGATTACAGTTGCGTGCATGGTGTTTATGCAGCCAAAGCCAATGGGTATCAAACCATAATGATAAATTGTAATCCCGAAACGGTAAGCACCGATTTTAGCACTGCCGATAAATTATATTTTGAACCCGTTTTTTGGGAACATATTTATGATATAATCAGGCATGAAAATCCGGTTGGTGTAATTGTTCAGCTGGGTGGACAAACCGCACTAAAACTTGCTGAAAAATTAAACCGCTACGGTATACCCATTTTAGGTACTACCTTTGATTCATTAGATTTAGCCGAAGACCGGGGACGTTTTTCAAATCTATTAAAAGACCATCAAATTCCGTATCCTAAATTTGGAGTTATTCAGGATGCCGAAGCTGCTATTCAATTAAGCCGTGAACTGGGCTTTCCGCTACTGGTAAGGCCAAGCTATGTATTAGGTGGTCAAAGCATGAAAATTGTAATTAATGAACAAGAGCTGGAACAGCATGTTGTAAAACTTTTACACGATTTACCCGATAATAAAGTACTACTCGATCATTTTTTACAAGGCGCCATTGAAGCCGAAGCGGATGCAATATGTGACGGTACGGATGTATATATTATTGGGATAATGGAACATATTGAGCCGGCAGGTATACACAGCGGTGATAGTTATGCTGTTTTACCTCCTTTTGATTTACCAGAAGACATTATTCGCCAAATTGAAATCCATACAAATACAATTGCCCGTGCATTAAAAACAATTGGTCTTATTAATATACAATTTGCTATTAAAGAGGGCATTGTTTATGTTATTGAGGCCAATCCACGCGCTTCAAGAACGGTACCCTTTATTGCAAAAGCCTATCAAGAACCTTATGTTCACTACGCCACAGAACTTATGCTGGGATGCAAAACATTAAAAGATTATGCGTTTAAACCGGTTAAAAATGGCTATGCAATAAAGATTCCTGTTTTTAGTTATGAGAAATTTCCTGAAATACAAAAAGAACTGGGTCCTGAAATGAAAAGCACCGGAGAAGCAATTTATTTTATAAAGGATTTACACGATGAGTATTTTCAAAATATTTACAGCGAACGTAATTTATACTTATCCAAATAACATGAATATTAAATACTTTTTTTTAAGCACTATCCTAATTTGTTTATTTGAATCCTGTAAGTTAAACCCTCAAAGCCAATCAACCACTCAAACGGTACATCCGGCACTCTACCCAATTGATGCAGGCACAAAAGGTGTTGCGGCTAGCCGCTGGCCCGAAACACCGGTTGCAGATCTGGTTAAAGGACAATCCATTTATTATGCTAACTGTTCTAAATGTCATGAACTCCCTAAAATTGAACAATTTTCTGAGCGTAAATGGATTCATGAAATTGACGAAATGGCACCCAAAGCAGAATTAAGTAGCAGTGAAAAGGATTTGTTAAGTAAGTATGTTTTAAGCTTTAGAGATGCGCATTCAACGCACTAATGTGAGCGTGCCATTAAACGCATGCACTCTATTGTCATACCCTATAGCATTTAATGAAATAAAGTATACGCCATCAGGTACGGGCTCTCCGTTTCGGGTACCATCCCAAACAATTTGCATTCCAGAATCTGAATTGGTGTAAAATACCTTTACGCCCCAACGGTTTGTAATTGTAAGCGCCATGTTTTTAATACCGGCATTAGGTATAAGAAATATGTCATTTATGCCATCATTATTGGGAGTAAATATATTTGGTATTTGCAGTTCAGAAGCCTGATCAACTATAATAATTAATTGTTTTGACTCTATACAGGTTCCGCGCTGTGTATGTAACTGAACCGTATATGTACCCGGATGTTGATATTGAATTTTTGGAGTAAGGGTTGATGTTTCGGTAACCGAATATGAACCATTACCAAAATTCCAGGTGCTGTTGAGACTTAAAATATTTGATGATGAACGCGATAAGTTAGTAAAATCTACAGGTAATGGTGCAAAACCGCGTATTGGATTGGCTTTGAAATCTGCAGTAAGTGTACCGTTGATTACTTGCATTTCTGATGTACTAATACATCCATTTAAAATATTAGAAACCACAATACGGTATACTCCGGGTGCATCACTAATAAGTACTGATTTTGTGGGATCTGATGTAGCAGCTCCAAGTGGTGCCAGCCATTGAAACTTAAGCAAGGCCAAATCGGTTTTATAGTCAGGTATAATACGTACGGTATCCGAACCACAATCTAAAACAAAGGGACCTGGAATTGTGGGCGTATTTACAGATGGAAGTTGAACATCTTCAGCTAAATAAAATTCAACACTACTTTTACAACCGTTATTTAAATCTGTAACATATAAAGTATAGGTGCCAGGATAACTGGCCTTATAGGTTGAAGAATTTGCCAAACTCGCCTGTGGAGGGGGGCCCATCCAAGTTTGCGCAATTACTGGTAAGGAGGTGGTATAGCCCGAATTTTGAGGTATACCGGTACTGCTATTATTGGTAAGGGTTAATGTTTTATTTAAACATGTTAAAGATCCTGTGCCTGCAATGAGCGCCTTGGGTGGAAATAAATTTTGAAATATTGGTACAATTGTAAATTGTTCACAGAGATTGCTGTTATCTTTCACATTAAATGTATAATTGGCTATATAAATATTGGTTGGAGCTGTAAAATTTGCTGCAACTGAAATACTGTTTCCTTGCACGGTATTTAAAATATTAAATGACCATTGCGATGTAATGTTGGGAGTTGAAGAAAAGCCAATGAGCGTGGTTTGGGGCACTGCACAATTCAAAACTTTTTGTGGCACACGAATTGAATCTATTGATGGCGGAAATGCATTATTTAATACCGTAAAGGGTATGCGTGTAATACAACCACTGGGGCCAATATCTTTTACTACAGCTGTCCAGGTTCCAGCACTTGTTAGTGTATATACATTTACAGTAGATAAATTTGCAGAAAGTATAGAACTGGTTGGTGGGCCCAGTAATGTATAACTTACTGGACCGCCGGTAGGCACCTGTAATGAGGTGGTAGGATTTACCGAAGTGGTTTGTGCATTTAAAATTTGTAAGGTTACAACACTTTTGCTTGCGCAGCCCAGCGTAAAGTTTTGTGGACTCCCCAGGGTAAAGGTTGGAAATCCTTGACTTGAAACTAGAGTAAATTGTTTAGCAACAGTACAACCATTAAGCATATTTTTTGTTATTACCGTATAAATGCCTGGTATTCCGGGGCTATATGCTGTATTGGCATTGGTACTTATTAAACTGCTGTTATTAGGGCTAAGAATACAATGCTGAACATTAACCAGCGGACTAATAGCATTTACAGTAGTTTGTAGCGGGTTTAAATTTGTACAGTTAATTTGCTGAAACGTTGGCTGAACAATGCTTTGTGGAGCAATGGTATTATGCACCACCATAAAGGTTTGTGCGCTTGTGCAGAGCGAAACCGGATGTTTCGCCTGTACGGTCCAAGTGCCCACTTGATTTAAGGTAAAATTGGCTATTGCACCAGTTTGTGCAGGCTGATTGGTTTGCGACCATGTGTAATTTAAAGCCGGATTTAATGCCTGAACCGTTACAACAGGTTGCGCGCACGTTATTGAAAATACTGTACCCGCAGGACTTATTAAAAACGCTGCAGGTGCCGGGCTAGATGCAATTGTAAATACTGAACTTACTGCACAACCTCCATTTGCTGTAACTGTATAAGCGTAAACTCCCGGAGCTGTTGACCCTGAAAATGCTGTTTGGGTATTTGAAGTTATTGGTGCTGGTTGCGGACTCCATTGAACGGAATATCCAGAATTTGCGGGTGTACCTGTAAAACCTAAATTCATTTGAAATGCTGTTAATGTATTTATACAAGTAGCTTGTGTTAATGTAGGCGCAATAGTGGGCTGTATCCCAACTACTACATTGCTTATGGCCGATTGCGTAACAACAGCACTTTGTGTATTTAAACCACTTGCAAAAACAGTATAATTAGTAGTGCTTAGAGGATTTACAACAAATGTAGGGTTTGCGGATGTTACGCCTCCAGGTTGTAAAGAATAATTAATATTTGCCAGTGCCCCGGAGGCTGCTGCTATAATTGTGGCAGACTGGCCCGCACAAATACTGGGATTGTTTACAGATAAACAATTGGGATTACATGATAAACTGGCGCTTCCAATAGATTGAAAACTAACCAGGGTGTTTACTCCACTATAATTAGAAATGCATATTATATACTGCTGACATGGCAACACAGCCAAAGGAGGTTCATAATTTCCAGAAGCACCCCCTACTGGGATATTTGAAGCTGAAGCAATACCGGTTCCGCCACTCATAGAGGCATTCCAGTTGCAACGTATAGGTGCCAATTGATTGTTTTGAATGGCAGCACATGTAGTAGGAGAATACGGCCACATGGCCCAATCATAAAATCCTACTTGCGGATGCGGACTATTTCCTGCACCAAAAACAAATTCTAAAAAACCTGCATTTCCAATTGTTATTATTAGCCATTGAGGCTTTAGCTCTCCAGAATGTAAACAGCCCGAATTATTAGATGCCGGATTTGTTGAGGGGTTACTGATATTACTATTTGCAGGTATATCCGCCACATTACCCACGCCCGATGTTGAATTAAACGTAAAACTGGGATTGGAACATAAAGGAATTGCATTAATACAATCTGCATTAATGTTTGACTGTGCATGTGCTGTAATGCAGCAACTTAACCATACACCAATCAGAACAATGATCTTCATCGTTTTATTTGCGCGTGTAAATAATCAAACAGTTCTGTGTACATTACCTTATTTACTTTACCATCATGCATAACAGTACATGTACCTGAATCATCTGTTAATATATCTAAAGACTCAGGAACTATATGCGTGTAAGCATGCCTGTTTAAATACACATATAAATTAACGTATTCAGATGCTGCGGTTGATATCGTAATTTTAACGCCCTTGCATTGAGGACCAAAACGGGCATTCATAAAGGTAAAGGCAGCTTGCTGCGCAGATTTTAAAATTAGTGTATCGTTTTGAGAGATCGTCTTTACTGTACAATTTACAAGAATAGACTGGGCCTTACTAAAATTGAAACTGTATGTGCCTATTGCAAAACCTATAACATACATCCATTTCATTGCAATAACTAATGTACTAAAAAAATATTTGTATTTTACACTTGCATTATACTGTTTGGGGGGGCTCAACCCAATCTCCATGCTGTTGAATCAATTCTATTAATGCATCTACAGCCGTTTGTGCATGTATATTCTTTTTTACAAGTTCTTGTCCTTTATACAAAGAGATTTTATCTGTACCCGTACCAACATAACCGTAATCGGCATCGGCCATTTCACCAGGACCATTTACAATACAGCCCATAATGCCAATTTTAATGCCTTTTAAATGATGGGTTCGGGCTCTTATTTTTTGTGTAGTTTCCTGTAAATCAAAAAGCGTTCTTCCACAACTTGGACACGAAATATACTCAGTTTTACTAATTCGGGTGCGGGTAGCTTGTAAAATTCCAAAACTGATACTACAACGTTCGGCTAATGCAATGCTAGGGGCCGAAATCCAAATGCCATCACCAAACCCGTCTAATAATAGCGCTCCCAAATCAACAGCCGCATTTATTGAAAGCAACTCTGAATTAGATTCTGTATATGTTTTTTTTAAAAATAACACTTGGCATTTCAGAATTTTTTTCCATTTCAAAAATCATCTGCCGCCAAAAGTACACCGATGCCTGCTCACTGCTTTCTAAAACAGCCACAAACGATTTATGATGCTTTTTTAGTTTTAAAAATACCATCCAATCTTCCAAACTTTTACATACTACAAAACCGATTTGTAAAGCATCTAAGGCTTTATATTCTAAAAATTGTTTTAGTGAAAATAAGGGGTAAAAACGTTCACGATTGGCATTTTTAATCCATTGGGTAAAATTTTGAATAATTCCAAGTGTGCCAGGTATTTCAAAATTAAAATTTGCATTTCCTATATAAATAAAATCTGCTGCCTGATCAGCTATATGCCACTTATCAGACTGTATAGAATAAGAATATCCTGCAGTATAAAAATTGGCAGGTTTAATTTCTTTATTTTCTGATAGCTCTGTAATTACAATAGGAGGCTGGTTTGATCCAATATGCTGAATTTTGCAACTCGGCTGGCGTTCATAAGCAAACGGATTATAATTTAAATCCTTATTATATGTTGAATTTATAGTACTGCTTCTTTCTGTTGCATATCGGTTTATCAAAGCACGTGCTACCGGAATTTCAAATTCAGGATCCTCAGTAAGTGATACCCGAACCGTATCTCCTATGCCATCTTCTAATAATGCGCCAATACCAACAGCCGATTTAATACGACCATCCTCACCATCGCCAGCCTCCGTTACACCCAGATGTAATGGATAGGATCTTTCCGTTTTACGCATTTCGGCCACAAGCAACCTATAAGCTTGAACCATTACCTGCGTATTACTGGCTTTCATAGATATTACAATATTATAATACTGCTCTGCTTCACAAATTCTTATAAATTCTAAAGCACTTTCAACCATACCTTTTGGGGTATCGCCGTAGCGGCTTAATATACGATCGCTCAATGAACCATGATTAGTGCCAATACGCATGGCTGTTCCATATGTTTTACAAATTTTTACAAGTGGTAAAAAGCGTTCGTAGATACGTTCTAATTCGGCATTGTATGTTAAATCAGTATATTCAATTTGTTCGAATTTTTTTTTATCCGCATAATTTCCCGGATTTACACGTACCTTTTCAACAATGCGTGCAGCAAATTCTGCAGCATTAGGTGTAAAATGTATATCGGCACAAATTGGAGTATTATAGCCCATTGAGCGTAATTTAGCTTTAATACGCTCTAAATTTTTAGCTTCATTTATACTAGGGGCTGTTATACGCACTAACTCACAACCTGCTTCTATCATTCGAATGCTTTGCGCAACAGTAGCATCGGTGTCCATGGTATCTGTGGTGGTCATACTTTGTACCCTTATTGGATACTGTGCCCCCATCAGCAAATCACCTATTTGTACCTCATGGGTTTTTAACCTCTTATATGCTAAGGGATTATCTATGTACGTATACACCATTATATTACAAAAATAGCTCTATTTTGTTGTATTTAATGAATGTCCTAATTCTAAACACTTGTATTGATAAACCTTGTTAATTTTTAAAATAGCTTTAATATTACATAGTTGCCAAAGGTGGATTTAATAGTTTTAAATCTATCGTAACCTTATCGCTTTTTTGATTGAGTGTATCTTATTATGTTGTAAGGCGATGTCTTAAGTTGTAGTTGTGTATATAATTTAGGCGATGCCTTCGGCCCAGGCTACTCCGGGCTCGCTTTCGCTCGGTTGCCTTTGGCGAACCAAGCCCTACGTATCCCTATCGCGTTTTTTTAGTTGAATTATTTTTAGTGCGATGCTTTGTAATTAGTTTTTTTATTTAGATTATTTGGGCGCGTCCCTTCGGGTCGGGCTTCTTCGGATTTCGCTGCTCGCTTCG
>RFNG01000053.1 GCA_009927275.1 Sphingobacteriia bacterium
ACGCAGGCTTGGTTCATTGCGTAGCAATAACCGAATGTAATGAGCCCGGAGTAGCCAGGGCCGAAGGCATCGCCCAAATAAAAATTCACAACAAAAAATTATACCATAAGAAACGCCCCCAAATAAAAATTCACAACAAAAAATCATTCCATAATAAACGCCTAAATAAAATTAAACCATCAAACCAGAAAGGTATCGCACTTAATTAATCTTATAATGTATTACAAAAAAAATAAATAGACATAAACTTAAAATACTTCAAAATAGCTTTAATGTTATTAATGATGATAGGACTCACCTTTAATTATGGTATGCGCCCTGTACCATTGTTCAATAAAAATTAAACGTACCATTTGATGTGTAAAAGTTAATCTTGATAAAGATAAACGACTATCACAGCGTTTTAAAACTTCTGCATCAAAGCCATACGCACTTCCTATTAGTATTACCCAGCGTTTTTTACCACTTAATTGTTTTTGCATTATCCACTGAGCCAATTCTTCAGAACTAAACTGCATACCCTTATCATCTAGTGCAATAACAAAATCCTGTTGCTGGATGTGTGCTATAAACCATTGTCCCTCAGATTTTAAAAGCTGATCACGCGTTCCCGGTTTTTTTATTCCAGGTTTAATTAACCATTCAACCGGACAATAATGCTCCAAACGCTTAACATAATCACGAATTCCGTTTTCAATATAGGATTCTTTTGTTTTTTCGCTAACGAGTATAAGGCATTTCACGGCTGTAAAGGTAATGATGTACATTTGCATTTTATTATGCTAAAAACAATTCGTATACCCAACGCATGCATTTCTATATTTGTTAAAGAAGATATTGGTTCTGGCGACCATACCAGTAATGCCATATTTAGCAACCATCATAAAAGCCGTATGCATTTACGAATTAAAGACCGTGGAGTTATAGCCGGTATAAACGCTGCCGCTCAGGTATACAAATGGTTTAATGCTAATATCAAGTTTAAATCCATTGTTAGGGATGGTCAGATTGTTACTCCGGGCATGATAGCTTTTGAGGTGTATGGTCCCACAAAAGATCTTTTAAAAGCTGAACGTTTAGTTTTAAATATAATGCAGCGTATGAGCGGAATTGCAACTACTACGCGCACATATTGTAATATTATACAACACACATCTGCTCAAATTTTAGATACCCGAAAAACCACCCCTGGTTTTCGACTATTTGAAAAATGGGCGGTTGCAATTGGAGGCGGGCAAAATCACCGTTTTGGACTTTTTGATATGATATTAATAAAAGATAATCATATTGATGCTGCCGGTGGACTTGAAGCAGCACTTGATCAAACATTTAAATATTTAAAACAAAAACAATTAAAATTACCTGTTGTAGTAGAGGCCAGAACATTGCGTGATGTGGCCCATATTATTAAATTAAAAAGGGTTCATCGTATTTTACTTGATAATTTTACCACTTCACAGTTAAAAAAGGCGGTACAATTGGCTAAGGGCAAGGTTTCGCTGGAAGCTTCGGGTGGCATTAATTTAAAAACAATTAAAGCCATTGCCGAAACCGGTATTGATTGTATTTCAATAGGGGCATTAACCCATCAAATAAAAAGTTTAGATTTAAGTTTAAAAGTTTTTTAACCTTTATTTAAAAAAATTTTGCAATTAAATAATTTTATATATAAATTGCATATCTAAATGTTGGTACTAGCTAATATCACAATCAAAAGTTTTTTTCAAAATGATTGTTCTGTATTAAAAAATACAGTCCCTTTAGCTATTCTTTCATTAACCCACACAACCCACACAACCCACAAACTAAATGTAGAACCGTATTATTGTTTGACTATTTGATTTAGCAAAAGCATAACAATATTAAAGTTTTGTGTTTGGTATTAATTACGTTGTACTCTCTATGGGTAGCTATATACATATATATTAATTAAACAACCATGAAACACATGTACAAAAAACAAAACAAAACAGGCATGGGTTTAAAAACGATGACATCGCTGTGGGTGATGGCATTGATTTTTATTACCCACTTAGTGTCCGCACAGGGCATGAATGGTGCTTACACCATCAATCAGTTGCAGCCGGCATCGGCCACCAACTTTATTAGTTTTAATGCGTTAGCTACAGCTTTAACAACAAGCGGTGTAGCCGGTCCGGTAACCGTTAACGTGGTTACCAATTCAGGACCTTATAACGAGCAAGTAACGTTTCCAGTTATTAATGGAATGAATGCAAGTAACAAGGTAACTATTAATGGTAATAACAATAAAATTACCTTTAATTCAACCAATAGTATGATGCCTTGGACCATTCTAATGAATGGAGCAGATTATTTTACATTTAATAACCTGCAAGTTGAAGGACAGGGTGCAACATATGCCATATGTCTTGCAATTACAAGTGGTGCAGATTATAACACCTTTAGTGCATGTACCTTTTCGGCGCCTGCTAACGGTACCTCATCATACCAAATTCCGGTAATGTGGAGTTCCTTAAGTTATGCCCCATCAACCGGAGCAAACTCAGGTAATTACGATGAGTTTTACAACTGCCAGATGTTTTCAGGCTATTACGGTATTATGAATTACGGGTTAACTTCAGCGCCGTTTCAGCAAGGAAATAAACTAATAGGTTGTACTATTTCAGATTTTTACTATTATGGAAATTACTGGTACTACCAGGCTAATTCTGTAATTAGTGGATGTACTGTAAACCGTCCTACACGTACAACTTTAACAACAGCCTTTTATGGTATGATGATTTATTATAATCAGGGTTCTTTAATTGAAAAAAACATCATTGAAAAACCATTTGATACACAGCCAACTATTTCTGGTACAGCCTACTGCTGGTACTGGTATGCACCACTAAGTTTATCGCCGCCCATGACAAAAAACGTTTACCGCAATAATATTGTGCGTAATATTAAAACCAATGGTACCGTTTATGGTGCGTATGCGTATTATGCATCTGGTGATATTCATCATAACACATTTTCATTTGATGATGCAACAGCAACAGCCGGTACAGTTTATGGATTGTACTTTGGTGGTACAACAACATATTTAAACATTGATGTACGTAATAATAATATTTCAATAACCAAAGGTGGCACAGGTACCAAATACGGTATGTATGTACCTGCAATGTATAATGGTATTACCATTAACAATAATAATATTTATGTTAACAGTTTAGGCGGAGGCAATAACCACGGCTATTTAAGCACTTTGGGTACTGCAGCAAATTTTGCTCAATGGCAAGGATTTGGCGTTGATGTACAGGGAGCTAACCAAAACCCCAACTTTGTTAATTTAAACACCGATTTACATCCAACTAATAATGCCATGGATAATTTAGGTGCACCTTTGGGTGTGGTATTTGATCAGCTTAATGCAGTACGTAATCCTTCCACGCCGGATATGGGTGCATTGGAATTTAACATTCCGGCTTGTGCAGGTACACCTTCAGCTAATACAATTGCCGGTTTAAGCTTTTCGCTTTGTCCCGGTGAGCCTGCAAACTTAGCCATTGCCAATTTAAATAACATTATCCATCAGGTTTAAATTTACAGTGGAGTTCTTCTACCATTTCAGGTGTTGGACCATGGACTCCTGTAAACGGTGCAACCAGTTTTTCATATGCTGCACCCGGTGCAACAACCACTACATATTTTCAGGTAGCAGTTACCTGTACCAATGGCGGTGGTAATACTATGGCAACAGCAACAATGAACATTGCCGGTACAACAACCAATACAGCACCTTATTTTGATGGGTTTGAAACTATAGGTTTAAACGGTCGTTTACCAAACTGTTCATGGTTGGCATCGTCTGCAAAAACCTATACTTCGGCACAATCGGGTAACCGTTTACCGCGCACGGGTTCATCCTTTGCAACTTTT
>RFNG01000114.1 GCA_009927275.1 Sphingobacteriia bacterium
GTATGTAGCAAACGATGAACCCGTACGCGGTAAACGGTTACCCGATTGTGCCGAAGTATAGGTTTTTGCAGACGATGCCAACCATGAACAGTTTGGTAAACGACCGTTTACACCAACAGTTTCAAACCCTTCAAAATAAGGTACTGTATTGGTTGTTGTACCGGCTACTGTTACTTGAGCAACAGAAGATACGCTACTTCCACCTGGTGCGGTACACGAAATAACACATTGATACCATGTATTTGCAGTTGTACCGGGTACAGCATAACCAATACTTGCTCCATTTGGAAGCGCATTCCAAGGACCAACCTGAGATATGCTAGACTGATTCCACTGGTAGGTGATACCTAAACTTGAATTTAAATTATTTAATCCCAAGTAAAAGGGTTCACCTGGACAAACTGCAAATGTTGGACCCGATACCGAAGTAGACGGTGTTCCTGTACAAAGCGGTGTTAAAAATTCTAAGGCACCAATATCTGGTGTGGTTTGGTTACGAATGAAACCCAAATTATCAAACTGTAAACCGTTTGGTAAACCTTGATTGTTAATAACAGTATTGGTAGGCATGCAACCAATGGCGGTGGTTGATTGAGGAACAGTAATTATAGGATCAACTTCCCATCCATTTAAATTCATGCCAGTTCCCTGTAAGCTTGCTAAATTCATATGATTTGTATTGTAATAAGCATAATTTGTATTAGTGCCCACTACATACATGTCATTACGGTTAAAGGTAATATTACCTGCAATAGGGCAATAAAAACCTGTTTTACTTCCAAAACCGCCACGATTTAAATTAATAATATTATGGTTAACATCCATTGGATATTGTGCATTACCATAAGCATATATAGCCCAAGTAGTTCCAGATGCACCCGATGCGGTATGGTCTAAATTAAAGGTGTTATTTTCACATATAGCATCGCCATAATACCAGTATAAACCATAAATTGATGTGTTAGATTTAATATCATAAATCATATTGTTACGAACATAATTTCGATTTGAACCGGTTGCAGCTGTATTATAATATCCGAACCAACCATACATTGTACCCGTTTGCAAAATATTTGCAGGATATAAATTATGTAAGCGGTTACGCTCTAAACGTAATCCCTGATTGTAAACAAACAAACCACCATACGTTGTAGTATAAAACGTACGTGTAGGACGCTCTAAATTATTATTTGAAAATTCGTTATCTCTTGAATAATATAAGTAAACACCATATAAATACCAGTCTAAAACTTCACAGTTTAAAACTTTATTTCCTTGCTGATACGGTGGTGAGCTTAAGCCATAAAATGCTACTCCCCAATATCCGCCAATCATGGTACAAGTATTGGCAACATTAAAATTACCCGCATCGGTACCTGTATAATTTACTCCTAAATTTGAAGAAGATAAACCAAAAGCACACATTTGCGAGCTTGTTCCGTTGGGAAATAGAGAAAACGTACACGCACTAAAATTGTTATAGTTAGCACCCCCTGTTAAAAGAACAGGATAGCCCCAATTTTGATTTTGGCCTTGTACAATAAGATTATTGATGGTCATGTAATCTACACCATTCATTAAAATGGTCCAAGCAGATGAACTGCTGAATGGATTAAATGTAATCATGTTGTTATTACCATTAATAATAACATTGTTGGAGGCATTCATTCCGTTAATTTGCGGAAAAGTTACCTGTTCGTTATACGGGCCTGAGTTGGCAACTACGTTAACGGTTACTGGACCAGTAACCCCACTTGAGGTAAGGGCCGTGGCCAGAGCATTAAAACTGATAAAGTTGGTGGCTGATGCCGGCTGCAACTGATTAATGGTGTAAGCACCACTCATTCCTTGTGCTGCCAACTTCAACGATGCCATGCAGGTTAGCATAACAAGCACCTTGATGGTGGTAGAGATGTTTTTCATAAGTGTTTTATTTTATGGGTTACTGTGTTGCAATTTAAATCATAAAATTTATTAAAACAAAAAAATAATTAAAAATTAATATAGAGTTGATGTAAAAAC
>RFNG01000075.1 GCA_009927275.1 Sphingobacteriia bacterium
GAGAAATTTAAATCAGGTATTAGAAAAATTAATTTATAATTAGGGCGATGCCTTCGGCCCGGGCTGCTCCGGGCTCGCTATCGCTCGGTTTTTGCTGCGCAAAGAACCAAGCCCTGCGCATCCCTATCGCAATTTTGTTTTTTGGTTGAAATATGTTTTGGGCGGTAATGTTTTTGTTTTTTGTAGAATAAGTTTTTTGGGCGATGCCTTCGGCCCGGGCTACTCCGGGCTCGTTACACTCGGTTGCCTTTGGCGAACCAAGCCCTTCGTATCCATCCCTATCGCGGGTTTTGCAAAATATTTATGTATCAGTTTTAAAAAGCTTTAGCCTGCTTTAGGCGCGTTTTTTTAACTGCAGGTTAAAACCGAAATATGAAGTCTTAAAGAAATCGTTAAGACAATAATTGTTTTATCCAGCCTCATAGCGGTCAATAATTTTTTTCACTAGGGGATGCCGAACCACATCGCGGGCATCAAGTGTTATTATTTTTGCATCGGGTACATCCTGTAATAAACGTATAGCTTGCAGTAATCCACTTTTTTGTTTGTTAGGCAAATCAACCTGAGTTAAGTCGCCGGTTACAACAAATTGTGCATTTTGCCCCATGCGTGTTAAAAACATTTTCATTTGCGGCTCTGTTGTATTTTGCGCTTCGTCTAAAATAACAAAGGCATGATCAAGTGTTCGCCCGCGCATAAAAGCCAAGGGTGCTATTTGAATGGTTCGGTTTTCTAAGTAAAATTTTAATTTTTCGGGAGGAAACATATCCGCCAAGGCATCGTATAAAGGCTGCATGTAGGGATCAAGCTTTTCTTTTAAATCGCCGGGTAAAAACCCTAAATTTTCGCCGGCCTCAACTGCCGGTCGGGTTAAAACGATACGCTTTACAGATTTGCGTTTTAGTGCTTGCACTGCCAAAGCTACTGCAGTATAGGTTTTTCCGGTTCCTGCCGGACCAACCGCAAAAACCAATGCATGTTGTTGCACCGCCTGAATTAACTTTTGTTGATTTTCTGTGCGTGCGCGAATTGCTGCGCCGCCGGGCCCAAATAAAATCAAGCTCTCGTCAGATGCATTATAAATGGTATCGGGGGTAGTTTTAGATTTAAATAAATGATCTATAATTTCTGTAGTAAGCAACCCGGTTTGCATATAATGGTTCATGGCCATTGTAAAAGCAGATTCAAACCGTTCTATATCCTGTTGTGGACCTTTTAGATGTAAGCTAAAACCACGTGCTGTAAATTGCAATGCAGGAAAATAGGGCCGGATGCGGTTAAGTTTTTGATCGTGAACGCCATAAAATTCCAAGGGTTCAATATATTCAAGTACAATACTTTTTTCAGCCATGTTTATAAAACTGTTGATTGCATTTAAAGTTCAAAAAAAACCTGCACGCTATATTCATTACTTTTGAACAATGCCACAAATTTCCCTAATAACAGATCTATTAACCAGAGATCCATTTTTAGGAATGGTTAAATCTAAACTCTATGCATTATTACCACAAGCACAAGTAATAGATTTAAGCATGGGTGATACTGAATTAGATTTAATTTCTGCCGTTTATATTTTAAAAACCGGCCTAACCTGTTTTCCACCGGGTAGTATACATTTGGTGGCGTTACAAAACAATACGGATCGTCAAATTTTACAACACGAGTGGGCGCCCGATGCCAAACGGTTTTTATTGTGCGAAACAGCTTCACAGTTTATAATAACACCGGATAATGGCTTGGTTTCATTGCTTGGTGAAGATGTGCGCATTTATAATCTTTTTTATGACAACCCCGAACATTCAAAATTTTATCTGCGCGATTTATTTCCGCATTTTGCTGCAGCGCTAAATTCATCTCAAAATGCCGATTCGTTAGGCGTATTAACAACTTCGTATGCTCGTTTAACGTGGCCACAGCCCTTTGTTCAGGGCAATGTATTAAAAGGTCAAAAAATATATGAAGATGCCTTTGGTAATTTAGTAACCAATATCACTAAAGATATGTTTATGCAGGCTTGCCCAAAGGGGCGCTTTGAGGTAATTTTACCCGGAGCTATAATTACGCAGCTGCATGCGTATTATTATGATGTGGATTTAGGTCAGCCATTACTATTATTTAATACAGCAGGTTATTTAGAGTTGGCCATTCGCGGACAAAGCGCCGCAGCACTTTTAATTCCACGCAGTATGGGTTCAAACCGGTTTTTTCAAATTCACATACACCTCTTATGATTACCCGTATTGTTAAAATGACATTTAATACCTCGTACCGAACAACCTTTGAAGCATTATTTAATGAACATAAAATAAAAATTAAAAACCAGCCGGGTTGTATGCATCTTGAGCTGTTACAAGATTTAGAAAATCCCAACCAATACATAACCTACAGTATTTGGAAATCAGCAGAAGACTTAGAACGCTATAGAAACTCGGAGGTGTTTAAATACATTTGGCCGCTGACCAAACAAGGTTTTGATGCACCGGCACAGGCCTGGTCCTTTTCTAATGTAGGTTAAAAAAATTTATTCAGGGCAATGGGAAACCAATAAGTAAACCGATGGGGTGCATCTTGTATTTCACGTTTAAGCTCCAAAATAGAAACCCATCGAAATGCGGCAGCCTCATCAGTATTTAGTATAGGTTCAGTATTAGTTTTTCCAAAAAATACATAATCTAATTCATGCTCAATCAATCCGTGTTCAAGATCAGTTTTATAAATAAAATGACCGGCACAGGTAAGAGTAGCCTGCATTCCCATTTCTTCTTTTAAGCGCCTGTTAGCGGCATCAATAACCTGTTCGCCCGCACGGGGATGCGAACAGCAAGTATTGGTCCATAAACCGGCACTATGGTATTTATGCAAGGCACGTTGCTGCAAAAGCAATTCGTGTTTTGAATTAAATATAAAAACAGATAAGGCACGGTGTAAAAGCCCTTTACGATGCGCTTCAAGTTTTTCCATGCGCCCAATTTCCTGATCGTTAATATCAACTAAAATAACCTCTTCCATGGCTCTAAAGTACTTTCAATTATGCTAATTTTTAGTATCTTTGTATGAATTTAAATATAAATTCAAATCATGGCATTTTCAAAAAATCACCTGAGGTCAATCCCTGAAGGGCTCACCTATGATGATGTTTTATTGGTTCCCGCATACTCTGAGGTAATGCCTCGGGACGTTTCGGTTAAATCGTGGTTTAGTAAAAACATCCAACTCAATACGCCTATAGTATCGGCAGCAATGGATACCGTTACAGAATATAAAATGGCAATTGCCATCGCGCAAGAAGGTGGAATAGGCGTGTTGCATAAAAATATGAGTATTACTGAACAAGCCGAACAGGTACGTAAAGTTAAACGCAGTGAAAGTGGCATGATTTCCGATCCCCTTACACTTAATGAAAAAGCATTGGTAAAAGACGCGCATCGGATGATGGCCGAACATAAAATTGGAGGCATACCCGTAGTAAACTCAAATTTTGTTTTACTAGGAATTGTTACTAACCGCGATTTACGTTTTGAAAAAAATATGAGCCGGGCCATTACTGAAATTATGACGCCCCATGCCAAGCTTATTACTGCGCCCAAGGGAATTGATTTAAAAAAGGCCGAATCGATTTTACAAAAACATAAAATTGAAAAGTTACCAATAATTGATAAAAGCAACAGGTTAACCGGCTTAATAACCTATAAAGACATTATTAAAATTAAGGTTCGTCCAAACGCCTGTAAAGATGCGCAGGGCCGATTGCGCGTAGCGGCAGCAGTTGGTGTAACCTCAGACACGCTTGAGCGTGTTACGGCGCTTGCCAAAGCAGGTGTTGATGCAGTAGTTATAGATACAGCCCATGGGCATAGCAAAGCTGTTTTAAATATGTTAAAAGCCGTAAAATCTGCCTTTCCCAAACTTGATGTTGTGGTTGGAAATATTGCCACGGCTGCCGCCGCCATTGCACTGGTTAAAGCAGGTGCCGATGCGGTAAAAGTTGGAATTGGTCCCGGTTCTATTTGCACAACGCGTGTTATAGCGGGCGTGGGCGTTCCTCAATTATCGGCTATATGGGATGTGGCAGCGGCTTTAAAATCAAAACGAATACCAATAATTGCTGACGGCGGCATTCGATTTACCGGAGATATCGTTAAAGCTCTTGCAGCCGGAGCCGGTTGTGTAATGATGGGGGGTATGTTTGCCGGAACTGAAGAAAGTCCGGGAGAAACGATTATTTATGAGGGTCGAAAGTTTAAATCCTACCGTGGCATGGGCTCTATAGAGGCAATGCAAAAAGGCAGTAAAGACCGTTATTTTCAAGATACAGAAGAGGATATTAAAAAACTGGTACCCGAGGGCATCAGTGGGCGTGTGCCGTACAAAGGATATTTATCTGAAATTATTTACCAAATAATAGGAGGATTAAGAGCAGGTATGGGGTATTGCGGTGCTAAAGATGTGGGTCATCTTCAAAACGCCCAGTTTATTCGTATTACAAGTGCAGGGGTTAAAGAAAGTCACCCGCACGATGTGGTTATAACACGGGAGGCTCCCAATTACAGCCGCTGATGTATGGTTTTACCAATAGTACTATATGGCGACGCGGTGCTTCGAAAAAAAGCCTCGGAAATTTTACAATGGAATTCGGAGCTTAAAATTTTAATTGATAACATGTTTGAAACCATGTACCAAGCTAAAGGAGTGGGGCTGGCTGCACCGCAAATTGGTAAATCTTTGCGTGTATTTGTTATAGACGCAAGACCCTTTGCCGAAGATGAACCGGAAGATTCAGAAGCATACCGGCAATTAGTAGATTTTAAAAAAGTTTTTATAAATGCACAATGCACAGAACTTTCTGGCGAATTATGGAATTTTAATGAAGGTTGTTTAAGTATTCCTAAAATACGTGAAGATGTGCAGCGTCCATCCCAGATTCGAATGCAATATCGTGACGAGCACTGGAACCTGCATGAAGATACCTTTTCGGGCATACAGGCCAGGATTATTCAGCACGAATACGATCATATTGAAGGCACTTTGTTTACAGACCGAATATCACCATTTAAACGTAAACTACTTGAAGGTAAATTAAAAGCCATTTCAAAAGGCATAGTTGATGCCGATTATAAATTAAAACGTCCCCGTAAATCATGATACAGCTTTTGGTTATTATATGCAGTTTTGTAGTAGTTTCCTGCATTTCAAACACCACCACCTGTGCTGTTAAATACCAAAAGGCACGTTACTGGGACAGTACGTTATTTACACAGTACGAACTCGATACCACGGTTGGACAAAATGCTATAAATGCATTTACCGATTACGCAACACATTGTGGCCAAGATAGCCTGTGCCCTGTTTTTTTTATAAAAACAGCTCAGGTATCACGGGCGCTTCATAAAGATTCTATTACCGAAGCGTCTTTAAATGCCTGTATTTCCAAATTTCCAAATTCAAAAACTACGCCTTTAGCCATGTTTTTAAAAGCTCAGCTGTATGATGAAGCCGGCCCCTTTCATAATGAAGAACAGGCCGAACAAGTCTATAAGCGTATTATTGCTGAGTTTCCACATTCTGAATGGGCATTGTCAGCACAGGGGGCACTTAAATTTATAGGTAAAAGCGATTTGGAAATTACCAATGAATTATTACAACAAAAACAACCTTAAACAGTATATTTTGGCCAGCGCATCACCATTTTTAATTCCAGCCGTATTGGGTTCTACAGCCGTACTTTTAGGAGCATTGGGCGCACACGCATTAAAAGCTGTGTGCACTCCCGAACAATTACAATCCTTTGAAACAGCAGTGCGGTATCAAATGTATCACAGTATGGCACTACTGGTTTTATATTGCGTGCCGCAATCGGCTAGCGTTAAATTAACCGAAAGGTTATGGTTATGGGGAACAATATTATTTAGCGGATCTATATATTTATTATTGCTTTTAAAAATTCAGTTTCATGCCATATCTTTACCTGCACTGGGCCTTATTACGCCATTGGGCGGAATTTTAATGATTTTGGGCTGGCTCAACGTAATTCGGTTTAAACGTACTTAAATGAAAATTATACAACACGCTTTGTTTAGCTTATTTGTAGTAGGCGCTTGTTATGCCCAGCAATTGCCATTGGCCACAAAAGACCCTTTAATATATAAGGGCTGCGTAGATAGCGCGTGTGCATTAGAAATTTCATTTGCAAGTATTGGTTCGGGTATTGACGGCACATGTTATGTTAAAATTGAGCACTATTTGCAAAAAAAACAGCTTAAATACACAGCAAAATCAATTGGCCGTGAAGGCGAAACCCGCCTTTGCATTTTGCAAATGCCTCAATCAAAAAAACACAAACATCAGATTATCAAAGATTTAAGAAAAATACTTAGCCAAGGTCAATGGGTTTCTATGAATGTACCTTAAATGACCCTCCTTTTTTGTAAGTATACACGTATTTTTTTAAGTACCTTTGCAGCCTTAAAATACTATTTAAATGAACGAAATAGGAAATAAATCGGCACAGGTTTCCATCACTGATTTAGGATTGGAACATGTGGAAATGGCTTACTGGAACCTTCATCCCAGTGAACTTATTGAAGACTGTATCCATCGTGGCGATGGATTTTTAACCGATACCGGTGCCTTGGCAGTGGATACCGGTGAATTTACCGGTCGTTCACCAAAAGATAAATTTGTAGTATTTGATGCAAACACGGAAAAAACTGTTTGGTGGGGTGACGTTAATAACCGATTTGAAGCTGACAAATTTGATAGCTTGTACCAGCGTATGCGTGCGTATTTTTCTGGTAAAGAGGTGTGGGTTCGCGATGCGTATGCATGTGCAGATGCCAAGTACCGTATTAATATCCGTGTTGTAAATGAATATCCGTGGAGTAATTTATTTGCTCATAATTTATTTTTACGCCCTACTTCAGAAGAAATTAAAACATTTAAACACGACTGGGTCATTTTTAATGCGCCCGGTTTTAAAGCAGATCCAAAAATAGATGGTACCCGTCAACATAATTTTGCAGTAATTAATTTTACCAAAAAAATTATTTTAATAGGCGGAACGGCCTATACTGGTGAGATAAAAAAATCCATTTTTGCTGTATTAAATTATATTTTACCGCACCAGCATAAGGTATTAAGCATGCATTGTTCGGCCAATATTGGTGCAGCCGGTGATACCGCAATTTTTTTCGGCTTGTCCGGAACAGGAAAAACAACTCTCAGTGCCGATCCCAACCGTAAATTAATAGGCGATGATGAACACGGGTGGAGCGATCGGGGGGTTTTTAATTTTGAAGGTGGATGTTATGCCAAATGCGTGGATTTATCAGCCGAAAAAGAGCCTCAAATATTTAATGCCATAACATTTGGATCGTTACTTGAAAATATTTCGTGTTTTGAAGGAACAACAACTGTAGATTACAGCAATATCTCAAGAACGGAAAACACACGTGTTAGTTATCCTTCAAGTTATATTGATAATGCCGTTTCTCCAGCTGTGGGAGACATACCAAAAAATATTTTCTTTTTAACCTGTGATGCTTTTGGTGTTTTACCACCCATTAGCCGTTTAACACCTGCGCAGGCCATGTACCACTTTATTAGCGGCTATACGGCTAAAGTTGCAGGAACAGAAATGGGTGTAACAGAGCCCACAACAACCTTTTCGGCATGTTTCGGTAAAGCCTTTTTACCGCTGCACCCTACTGCATATGCAGAGCTTTTAGGCGAAAAACTCAAAACACATCATGTAAAGGTTTGGTTATTAAATACCGGCTGGGTAGGGGGGGCTTATGGAACAGGCAGCCGTATAAAACTTTCCTATACACGCGCCTTAATCAGTGCGGCTTTAAATGGTGATTTTGATAAGCTAGAATTTGGTGAAACCGATTTTTTTAAACTGGCTTATCCCACATCATGTTCAGGTGTACCGCAAGAGCTCATGAATCCTAAAAACAGCTGGGCAGACAAAGCGGCTTACGATGCCAAAGCCCGCCATTTGGCTGAGCAATTTGTAAAGAACTTTTCGCAGTACGCAGGTGCCGCCAATGCCGAAATTTTAAGCGCAGCGCCTCAGGTTTCGACCTTAGTTTAAACGATCCGTACAATGGATCCAACGTATTTTGCCGAAACTGAACTTATTTTAAGCTCCGAAGGCAGAATATATCATTTAGATTTATTACCTGAAGAACTTGCCGATACTGTATTGCTTGTTGGCGATCCGGATCGTGTAGCAAAATTATCAAAGCATTTTGATTCTATAGACTGTATCCGCGCGCACCGAGAATTTATTACCCATACGGGGTGGATTCACAACCGGCGCATAAGTGTTATAAGTACCGGAATAGGAACTGATAATATGGAATTGGTTTGCATAGAGCTGGATGCTTTAGCTACTATAAATTTTAAAACCCGCACGCTGCACTCGCAGCCGCGGCGTCTAAAACTCATTCGATTGGGTACCTGTGGCGGAATTCAGCCCGAGCACCACCCGGGAACGGTATTAGTTAGTGCTATTGCCTTTGGGCTTGACGGCTTAAGCGGATTTTATAATTCTACAACCTGCATAGACCAAGCCTGCACCACTGCACTCAGCACTCAATTACACATACCCGATACCTGGCCGCGCCCCTACGCCGTGCATGCCGATACAGAATTATTAAAACATGTACAGCATTTGCCAAGTGGTATTACGCTTACCGCACCGGGGTTTTATGCGCCTCAGGGCCGTCGCCTACGATTAAAACTTAAAGATGAATTGTTTTTAAACCGTTTGCCTGCCTGTTTTTATAACACATTACCCGTAGTTAATTTTGAAATGGAAACATCGGCCTTATATTTTTTGGGACGTACCCTCGGACATCAAACCTTGTCACTTTGTGTAGTTGTTGGAAACCGGTATACAAAAACCTTTAGTAAAAATGTTTCTGCAGATACAAATCATTTAATAGATTTATCCTTGCAATTAATTTCAGGGCTATGAATCGTAATGCACTTATTCAGCACATGCGCACAAAAAAAAGTGCCTTATGCGTGGGACTTGATCCGGATCTTAATAAAATTCCAAAGCATTTACTGGAAGAAGCTGATGCTATATTTGAATTTAATAAAGCCATTATTGATGCCACTGCACCTTATTGTGTGGCATTTAAGCCCAATACTGCATTTTATGAGGCTTATGGAATTACCGGAATGGAGAGTTTAGACAATACGATGCATTACCTGCATGCAAATTACCCCGACCATTTTTTAATTGCAGATGCCAAACGGGGTGATATTGGAAATACCGGTGAAATGTATGCACAGGCTTTTTTTAATAAGTGGAATGCTCATGCTGTAACCGTTTCACCTTACATGGGAAAAGATTCTGTGCAGCCGTTTTTGTCACATCCCAACAAATGGGCCGTTGTATTGGGTTTAACCAGTAATGCTGGAGCGCAAGATGTTCAAATGCTTAAAACCACAAACGGGCCTTTGTATCTTGAAGTTATGAAGGCCGTTGCTTCATGGGGCAGTACAGAAAATTTAATGTTTGTAACAGGTGCTACCCAGCTCGAACAGCTTAAAGCCATTCGTAAACAATTTCCGCATCATTTTTTTTTAATTCCCGGTATTGGCGCACAGGGTGGATCGGTCAAAGATTTATGGACCCACGTGGCAACTTCAGATATTGGTATACTGCTTAATGCCAGCAGATCGATTTTATATGCATCTGCAGATACAGATTTTGCAGACGCTGCGGCGCAAGAGGCTCGTAAACTTCAGCAAAGCATGTCAATTTATTTTTAATTTATGGAACAATCACCCGAACAAGGTCCACATCTGGACATAGAACTTAATGAAGAAGTTGCCGAAGGCATTTATTCTAATTTAGCAATAATAACCAATTCACCCTCAGAGTTTGTAATTGATTTTATTAAAATAATGCCCGGCATACCTAAAGCCCGTGTAAAATCTAGAATTATACTAACGCCTCAGCATGCCAAACGTTTGGTAAAGGCGTTGGCAGAAAACGTGCAAAAGTATGAGCAAATGCATGGAAAAATTAAAGATGTAGACCCTCCAATTCCTATGAATTTTGGCGGACCTATAGCCCAGGCCTGATTATTAAATAGGCATTTACATGAAACTTACTAGGTATCAAAAAACCGTAATGCTAATTTTGGCATTAACTCAGTTTACAGTTGTACTGGACTTTATGATTATGGCCCCTTTGGGCGAGCAGCTCATAAAAGATTTGCATTTAACAACAACGCAGTTTGGCACTGTTGTTTCAGTATACGCCATAAGTGCTGCAATTAGTTCGTTTTTATCTGCAGCCTTTGCTGACCGTTTTGACCGTAAACGCCTGCTGTTGTTTTTTTACACAGGGTTTATTTTAGGAACATTATTTTGCGGATTGGCAGCTGCATATGAAACCATGCTGGCCGCCAGAATATTTACCGGAATTTTTGGTGGCGTACTTTCATCAGTAGCTTTGGCTATTGTTGCAGATTGTTTTGAACCGCATTTGCGTGGGCGTGTGATGGGTACCATACAAATGGGCTTTTCTGTAAGCCAGGTAATTGGTATTCCGGCAGGTTTATGGATTGCACATCAATGGAACTGGCACGTTACATTTTACGGTGTAGCCTGCTTAACGGTATTTGTTTGGATGGGTATTTTATTTTTTTTAAAACCAATTAATCAACATGTACAAGCGTCCGTGTCCCAAAATCCATTGCGCCATTTAGTTTTAACATTAACAAACCGGGATCATCAAAAAGGATTTTTGGCGGTATCTGTGTTATCGCTTGGGGGCTTTTTAATAATGCCGTTTACCACCACATTTTTAGTAAATAACGTACACATTACCCAAGCCCAATTACCGCTTATTTTTATGATTACAGGGCTTTCGTCCATGGTGGTATTACCGCTTATTGGAAGGCTTTCTGATAGGTTTAACCGCATGCGCATTTTTATAGTTGGCAGTATAATAGCCATGCTTATGGTGAGTTTATATACCCGCATGCAGCCCCTGCCGTACCAGTGGGTAATGCTTATTAATGTTATTTTATTTGCCGGAATCATGAGCCGTATGGTGCCCGCAATGGCATTAAATGCACAATTACCGCAAGCGCAATACAGAGGCGCCTTTATGAGTATTAATTCCTCAATTCAACAATTATCGGGGGGTATTGCTTCGTTTTTGGCAGGACATATAGTTGTTCAAAAAACACCAACAGCACCACTATTGCATTTTGAGCGTTTAGGAAATATTATGGTTATTTTAATGCTGATTTGTTTGGTGTTAGTATACCGCGTTTACACCTGCGTTAACAAGCTTAATTTAAAATAAATTATGTGTTCCATACCCCGTTCTACACTATTAGAAATAGCACAACAGGTTGGCACCCCGGTTTATGTTTACAACGCGCAAACCATTTTAGAGCAATACCATAAATTATGCCAGGCATTTAAGGATGTGCCGTTAAAATTAAAATTTGCATGTAAGTCTTTAAACAACATAAATATTTTGGCATTGTTGCGCAATGCCGGAGCAGGTTTAGATGCGGTTTCCATTCAGGAAGTTTGGCTGGGTTTAGAGGCGGGATTTAAGCCTGAAAGCATTTTATATACACCCAACTGTGTTTCAATAGATGAAATTAAATTAGCCGTTGAGGCCGGTGTTCAAATTAACATTGATACCATTTCAATTTTAGAACAATTTGGCCATTTATACGGATCTACGGTGCCCGTGTGCATTCGCTTAAATCCACATATTATGGCCGGGGGACATGCAAAAATTTCAACGGGACATATTGATTCTAAATTTGGCATTTCCATTTACCAGCTGCGTCATGTTCTACGAATTGTTCAATCTTCAGGAATACGTGTAAATGGCTTGCACATGCATACAGGATCCGATATTTTAGATGCCGGTGTGTTTTTACAAGGTGCCGAAATTTTGTTTGAAACGGCGCAGCACTTTAAAGATTTAACCTTTATTGATTTTGGAAGCGGCTTTAAAGTGGCCTATAAAGACGATGATATAACTACAGATTTAACGGTTTTATCTAAAGACATTACCACGCATTTTAACGCATTTTGTAAATCGTATGGACGTAATTTAGAATTATGGTTTGAGCCCGGAAAATTTTTGGTAAGTGAAGCGGGACTGTTTTTAGTTAAAACCAATGTTATAAAACAAACCACTTCAACGGTTTTTGTGGGCGTAGATTCGGGACAAAACCACTTGATTCGCCCTATGTTTTACGATGCGTATCACCACATTGAAAACCTGTCTAATCCCGATGGAGTACCCCGGGTATACACGGTTGTAGGTTACATTTGCGAAACCGATACATTTGGTTGGGATCGTAAGATTGCAGAAGTTCGGGAAGGGGATGTATTATGTTTTAAAAATGCAGGTGCTTATGGATTTACCATGGCATCTAATTATAACTCACGTTTTAAGCCCGCTGAAGTGCTTTTTTATAATGGCAGCGCTCATATTATTCGTACTCGCGAAACCATGAACGATATTTTAAAAAATCAAATCCGAATTATTACATAGGCCTTTTTTTACCAATCGCGGGTAAAAAACTGACATTTATCAGGATTTTAATACGGCTGTATATATCTTTTTAACTTTACTACAAGTTACAATGCAAACAATATGGACAGTTTAAAAGCGCTGTTTACATATGCCACGGAGGGCATTATAATTTCAAATCAACAGGGTTTAATTGTTCAGGCTAATCCAAGTGCTGAAGTTATGTTTGGATATGATACGGGTCAATTAAACGGTAAAACCATCGAAGACCTTATTCCGCAAGAGTATAGAAGTACACATGCGCAATATCGCCATTCGTATAATGCCAAGCCCAGGGCACGCGCAATGGGTAAAAGCCGTGATTTATACGGACTTCGCAAAAACGGTACCGCCTTTGCAGTAGAAGTTAGTTTATCCTATTATCAAGATGCTGGAAACTTGCAGATAATCGCATTTATCATGGATATTTCTGAACGTAAACAGCACGAAGATCATATTCGTAAAATGAATATTGGGCTGGAAGAAAAAGTAAACGAACGTACAAAGGTGTTAAAAGAAGCGTTACAAGAGCTTGAACAATCACGCGAACAATTAACATCGGCCCTTGAACGCGAAAAAGAGTTAAATGATATGAAATCGCGCTTTGTTACAATGGCCTCGCATGAATTTCGCACTCCTTTAAGCACTATACTATCTTCAATATCACTGGTTAATACCTATAAGGGAAGTGATGAAAAAATACAACGCCATATTCAGCGCATTCGTTCGGCAGTTACGAATATGACCTTAATTTTAAATGATTTTTTATCGGTAGAAAAATTAGATGTAGGGCATGTAAATTTGCAGATTGAGCCGGTCTTATGGCCAGCCTTTATAAAAGATGTAAAAATCGAAATAAGCGGTTTGTTAAAGCCCGGGCAAAAGCTTACATTATTACATACAGGCGAAGATGTGATTTATATAGATTCACAAATTATGCATAATGTTATGCTTAATTTAGTATCTAATGCCATAAAGTTTTCGCCCGAAAACGCTAGCATTTCAATTACTTCAGATGCCCATGCAACGATGTTTAATTTACAAATATGCGATCAGGGCATGGGAATACCCGAAGATGAACACGCCCGTGTATTTGATCGTTTTTTTAGAGCGAAAAACGCTGTAAATATTCAAGGTACCGGATTGGGTTTGCATATTGTAAAAAAATATATTGAAACCATGCATGGACGTATAGCATTTAAAAGCAGTAAGGCAGGCACCTGTTTTGAAGTAAATATACCTCAAAAGCACACTCATGAAAAAAATACTAATTATTGAAGATCATCCCGATGTTCGTGAAAACATTGCTGAAATTTTAGAATTGGCAAACTACCATGTGTTTAAAGCTGAAAACGGAAAATCGGGTATTGAGCAGGCACAAGGTAATAAACCCGATTTAATTATTTGCGACATAATGATGCCTGCTCTTGACGGATATGGTGTTTTGCATATTTTGCACCAATCGCCAGAGCTTATGCACATTCCTGTAATTTTTTTAACTGCAAAATCAGAACGAACCGATTTTCGCAAAGGCATGGAATTGGGTGCAGATGATTATTTAACTAAACCGTTTGATGATATAGAATTGCTTCGCGCTGTTGAAGCACGGTTAAAACGTTCTGAAAATTTACATGCTACATACTCACGAACATTACAAGGCGTACAGTCATTTTTTAATGATGCTTCAAAGTGGGTTAAACTGGAAACACGGTTTACTGAAAAACGCCAAAAACACGTTTTAAAAAAAGATTTTATATACCGGGCCGGAAGTGCGCCCCTGTATGTGTATTTTCTTTTAAGCGGAAAAGCAAAAGAAACACAGGCTCATGAATACGGAAAAAGTTTTATTACAACCTTGTATAAACCCGGTGATTTTTTTGGCTATACCGCACTATTAAACGCTACCGATTACGATGAAAGTGTTGAGGCACTTGAAGATTGTGAGGTGGTACAGGTATCAAAAACCGATTTTTTTACATTATTAAATCAAAATGTTGAAATTATGCATCAGTTTATAAAACTGTTGGCCAATGATGTAAAAGAAAAAGAAGAACAGCTGGTTAATCAGGCATACAGTTCGGTACGCAAACGTACTGCCAAAGCCCTGGTTCACCTGTATAAGCAATATCAAAACAATTCTAAGGATACGTTTTCAATGCACATGTCTAGAGAAGATTTAGCTAATATGGTTGGCACGGCCACGGAGTCTTTAATTCGTACATTAAGTGATTTTAAAGCCGAAGGGCTGGTAGCACTTAAAGGCAGCCACATTCAGATTTTAAAACCCGACGCCTTACAGCATATTAAAGGCTGATTAAATTTGCGACAGTTCATAGCCCGCGCTGTTCTGACGTTCTAAAGTCCAGTCATCGGTTAGGGTTGTTTTAAGCCAGCTACGTCCTGATTTTCTAAACAGCTGTGCATACAATCCGGTTTTAGTATAAATTTCTTCTATAAGTTCAAACACTCGTTTTTGCCTTTGTAAAAGTATTTGCACCTCATTAAATGAATCTACCAGTGTATTAATTTTGGTATCACCGGGCAGGCGCTCGGTTTTACTGTTTTACGGATATTAACACATCGTGTTTTTTATAAAATGCAAGTTTTAAATACGGAAATTGAGTTTCAAAGGCACGAATGATATCGGCTAAACATTGCTGATGCGTTATAATGAGTTTACAAGGAGCCACGGTGTAATCAAAATTATAGCCATTGTACCAATTGCATATGACTTTAAGCAATACAAATTATGATACGTATCAGAAAAAATACTTTGCAAAAAAATATTACATGGATTATGCCCATTTTAATATACCCTATGTTATATTAAGCGCTTCTTTGTTAATACTATTTGTATTTTTATTCATGATTTCACAACAACTTAAAGATTGGATTCCTCAATTAAGTGCAGCATTTAAGGATGAATTATTAAATAAAGGGTATTTAAAACACGTGCACGAAGGCGATGTATTGTGGCATGAGCAAAGTTCCATGCGGATCATTCCGTTTGTATTAAAAGGGGCGCTTAAAGTTATCCGGCAGGATGACGATGGGCGAGAGTTATTATTGTATTATATAGCACCCGGCCAATCCTGTATAATGGCTATTTATGCAGCTTTAAATCCAACGGTTTCAAAAATTAAAGCAGTAGCCGAAGAAGACACCGAGCTTTTAAGTATTCCTATACAAGATAGTACCTCCTGGATTACACGGTATCCTGAATGGACGCATTTTATAATTCATTTATACCAGCAGCGTTTTGAAGATTTAATTCAGGTTTTAGATGCTGTAGCATTTTCAAAATTGGAAGATCGTGTACATGAATGGCTACAAAAAAAAGCACAGCTTTTACAATCTAAAACCATAACAGTTACCCATCAGCAAATAGCGCAAGATACAGGTTCATCCAGAGAAGTTATATCCAGAACTCTTAAACAATTAGAAAATCAGGGTAGGTTAATAATGGGACGAAATAAAATAACGTTAAAGTAAATGTGAGGGGTTATTTACCTGTAAATTCTATTACATATCCGCTTGTAGTAAGGACAATTCTTCCTAAAGTCCATGGTATTATATTAGACGATTTTCATTTAGTGTGTTCACAAATTATTATTTGTGATCCAGTAAGATTGTCGGATTCATACATCTCTTTTCTAGTTGCATAAATAAAAACGTATTTGATAATCCAATTATTCCAAAAACATAGGATTTAGTAGCTCCTTCAGCTTTGCAATTAATTATAAATTGTTGAATTGAA
>RFNG01000111.1 GCA_009927275.1 Sphingobacteriia bacterium
TTTTTTCGCCAAAGGCAACCGAGCAAAGCGAGCCCGATTAGCCCGGGCCGAAGGCATCGCCCAAAACATAATTCAAAACTATTCAAAAAGACATCACCCAAAGTAAACAAACAACAAAAATCTGAGCCGAAGGCAACGCCCGAATCATACTTCAACTTAAAATCAAAATCGCCTCCCCAATTGGTACAATACTCTATTTAATTTATTTTTTTATTATTTGTACCTTCGGATATGCAAAAAATTCTAGTTGCAAATCGTGGTGAAATTGCCTTGCGTATTATGCGTACGCTCAAAGACATGGGTATTAAAAGTGTAGCTGTGTTTTCTGAGGCCGACCGAAATGCGCCTTTTGTGCGCTATGCCGATGAAGCTTATTGTATTGGGCCGGCGCCCAGCAATCAGTCGTATTTATTAGGCGACCGTATTATTGAGGTTGCCCTTTCGTGCAAAGCTGAAGGCATTCATCCGGGTTACGGTTTTTTAAGTGAAAATGCCGGGTTTGCCAGAGCTGTTGCTAAAGCCGGACTTTGTTTTATTGGTCCGCCGCCCGAAAGCATGGAGCAAATGGGCGATAAATTAAGTGCCAAAGCTACTGCCAAATCTCAGCATGTGCCTATGATTCCCGGATCTGACGGTGCTATTTCAGACTACAACGCCGCACTAACGTTGGCCCGCGAAATTGGATTTCCATTATTAATAAAAGCCAGTGCGGGTGGTGGTGGTAAAGGCATGCGGCTGGTAAACCATGAAGATGAATTGCAAGAACAAATGCGCCGTGCCATAAGTGAGGCTGAATCGGCCTTTGGTAACGGCGCGGTGTTTATAGAACGGTATGCCTCTGGGCCGCGACATATTGAAATTCAGATATTAGCCGATACGCATGGAAATGCGGTTTATTTATTTGAACGTGAATGCAGTATACAACGCCGTCATCAAAAATTAATTGAAGAGGCCCCCAGCTGTATTTTAAGCCCTGCCTTGCGTGCTGAAATGGGCCAATGCGCGGTACGTGTTGCCATGTCTTGCGGTTATACCGGAGCAGGCACGGTTGAATTTTTATTAGATGATCAAAATCGTTTTTATTTTTTAGAAATGAATACGCGTTTGCAAGTTGAACATCCGGTAACCGAATTAATTACCGGCGTAGATCTGGTTCGCGAGCAAATTCGCATTGCACGTGGCGAACGTTTACGCTTTACGCAAGACGATTTAAAAATTCAGGGGCATGCCATTGAAGTACGGGTTTGTGCCGAAGATCCCAAAAACCAGTTTTTACCCGATATTGGTACTCTAAAGGTATATAAGCCCCCCATGGGTCCGGGTGTACGGGTTGATGATGGCTTTGAGGCCGGCATGGATATTCCCATCTATTACGATCCCATGATTTCAAAATTAATTGTACATGGCGAAACACGTGAGGTGGCTATTGCACGCATGCTCAGGGCCATTTCGGAATACACCATAATTGGTGTAGAAACCACACTGGAGTTTTGTGCTTTTGCACTGCAACACGAGGCGTTTACTTCTGGAACATTTGATACCGGATTTATTTCTACTTTTTTTACGCCTGAACAATTGACTTCAGCTGGCTGCAGTACACAAACCCGTGAAGCGGCAGCTATAATAGCAGGCAAAGTATTTACGGTGCCACAGCACAAGCCATCAGCCAATACACCTATTGGAAATTGGCAAAAGCGGCGTTAAATTTTATTAATTACGGGTTACTTTTAACTGTACAAGCGCATTAAATATAAAATACTGTTATGAAACCGTTTTATATTTTTGGACTTATTAGTTTTGTGTTTGTTGTGGCACATGCCCAGCAGCCTTTACAAGGCTTTACCCAGGGTAATCCTAAAGGCACCATTTGTCAGGCACTTGTGGAGCATAACGATACCATACCCTATGTTACACTGGATGCTGTTATTGTATCTACAAGTTATATTTTTAAAAATGCAGATGAGCAACGTGCCTGGAGCCGAATTCGTAAACGGGTTCAAAAGGTATATCCGTACGCGGTTTTAGCAGGTATTCAATACGAAATATGGATCATCAGCTAAGTTTAATAAAATCTGAAAAAGATCAACATGCGTATTTAAAAGCGGAAGAGCAGCGCTTAAAAAACAATTTTGAAAATGAATTAAAAGCCCTAAATTTTCAGGAAGGTCAAATATTACTTAAACTTATAAACCGCGAAAGTGGTAAAACCACCTTTGATATCATTAAGCAATTTAAAGGGAGTTTTCAGGCCTATATGTATCAGGGTATTGCGCGATTGTTTGGTTATAATACCAAAGAAACCTATAGTGCTGCTTTTGAAGATGTTATGATAGAGCGTGCCGTCCGAGAGGTTGTATCGGGGAGTTGATTTTTTTTTTACTTTCGTTTATGCTCAATCGTTTAATTATTGTATTACTTATACTGCCGGGTATAGTGCTAGCGCAAGGCCAACCGGCTTCAAATACCACCATTTCCATTGAAAATGTGGCTGTTTCTATTGATGGCGCAGACTCCTCTAAGCAATACGCTGCAACTGTAGTTACAGAAGTAGTATCGCCCATTGAAAAATACTACAAAGAACATCCGGTATTTGGCGTGTATACTAAAACCGCAAATGCTACCTATAAGCGTACCCGGCTTTTTATACAAGTAGCTGAGGGCTCACAAACACATTTGTTTTCAATTCATGATTCGCTTTGTATTAATCCTGAAAAATCAAAAGTATTGTTTCAAAAAAGCGAGGGCGATTCGGTATTTTGTTTAATTGGAATTGATGCTTTTTCAAAAGCTTCCAATAATCCGTATTGTGATGCCGGTAAAGAAACCAAAGTTGTTTACCTACGTTGGAATACAAAAACCCAAAAAAGTCGTTTTAAACAACGCACTATTTCATCATGCTTACGGGGCATTACCAATTTATCGCCTCAAGATATTTTTGCATGGCAGCCTTCGGTAATTTAGAGCTTACGTATCACAAAGGCGGCGATGTGTATATTACCGTTTTATTTGATCCTAAAAACTGGCATGTGGGCTTTCAAAGCAGTTCAGAATAGTATTTAATATTTTGAATTGAAAGAGCTGCTTAATATATTGTTTTTACCTTTTTCCTGGCTTTACGGTGGTATCATGTACATTCGAAATATGCTGTATGATACAAACCTGTTTAAAGTGCACAGTTTTGATATTCATACCATTGGAATTGGTAATTTAAGTATGGGGGGCGATGGCAAAACCCCCATGGCCGAATATCTTATTGAGCTTTGCAAATCGCAAGGCATACAGCCTTCGGTTTTAAGTAGGGGTTATAAACGCAACAGTAAGGGTTTTGTGTTTGCCACAAGCCAACATGGCAGTGCAGAATTGGGCGATGAGCCTTATTTGTTTTTTACAAAATATAAAGTGCCCGTTGCCGTAGATGAAAACCGCGTACAGGCATTCGCAAAATGCAGGCCCAAAAGGACTTTAATGCCCAGGTGATTGTTTTAGACGACGTATATCAGCACCGATCCGTTAAAGCCGGGCTTACCATTTTAGTAAGTGACTTTAAGCGGCCCTTTTTTAATGATTTTGTTTTACCCTCGGGGCGGCTTCGCGAATTTCCAAAAGCCTGTGAACGTGCCGATATTGTTGTGTTTACAAAAACACCCGAGCACATTACCGCGATGGAAATGAAATCCATGCTTAAAGATTTTAAAATATACCCCCATCAGCACGTGTTTTTTTCATTTACAAAATACGGCGAGTTGTACCATATTAACGATGCGCAACAAACCCTCAATACACTCAAAGAGCTTTGCCATTTAAAAGTAATTTTATTTTGTGGCATTGCAAATCCTGAGCCTATGATAACGTATTTAAGTGAATATGCTCTTTCTGTTCATCCCGTTACCTATCCGGATCATCACCGGTATACCACGCAAGACATTACACAGCTTCAAACCTATTTTGAAGCCTTTACTACACCCCAAAAAATTTTAGTTACTACTGAAAAAGATCTTATGCGACTAAAAGACCCCCATGTATGGGCCCTGGCAAAAGATTTACCCATTTATGTATTACCTCTACATTTTACATTTAAAGACAAACAATCAGAATTTGATGCGCTGATACTTCATTATGTACGAAGAACCAAACCCTACGCTGGAGTTTTTAAAAACTAAACTTCAGGGTTTTAAGCCCCAATGGGGTATAATTTTAGGCAGTGGATTAGGCGACCTGGTCCATCATATTACAACCGTTTACAGTTTTAGTTATAACGAACTTCCCGATTTTCCAAAAAGTACAGTAACAGGGCATGCAGGCACCTTACGTTTTGGCTATATTGGCAATGAGCCTGTAATGGCCATGCAGGGTCGCTTTCATTATTACGAAGGGTATACCATGCAAGAAATTACCTTTCCGGTGCGGCTTATGAAATCGTTAGGCATAACACAGCTAATTGTAAGTAATGCCAGTGGCGGAATGAATCCCGATTTTAAGGTTGGTGATATTATGATAATTAAAGATCATATTAATTTGTTTCCGGATAATCCTCTTATAGGTCCTAATAACTCCCAACTGGGTCCCCGTTTTGTTGACATGAGCGAAGCCTACGATGCGGCCTTTATTAAAAAGGCTTGTAATATTGCACTTCAATCTTCCATTGCATATAAAGAAGGTGTTTATGCCGGCCTTAGCGGTCCTTGTTTTGAAACGCCTGCAGAGTACCGCTATTTGTGGCGTATTGGCGCCGATGCCGTTGGCATGAGTACGGTGCCTGAAGTAATTGTTGCCAAGCATTCGGGTATGCGTGTTTTTGGAATAAGTATAATTACCGACTTGGGTATTGAAGGCCATACCGAAAAGGTGAGTCATGAAGACGTATTAAAAGTTGCGCAGGCCAAAGAACCTGAACTGTCAACGCTAATTGTTAAACTGATTACGCAGCCCGATTAATTTTTAAAAAAATCATCGTACGAAACAACCTGTTCTTCTATTGTACAGGCGCCTTTTACAAAATCCATAACTTTTTTACTATACAAGGCTTCATAAAAACGGCGTGATTCTTTTTCCTTTGAAAGTAAATCTGTACAAATTTTTTGCAATTCGTCCTCACCGGGTACTTGTCCGTACTTTTTAAATTCAGCGCTTATGTAAGCTTTAGCTTCTTGTTTTACTTCGTCATCATTAACCGTTATCTGCTGATCTTTTACAATACGGTTTTCTATTAATCTCCAACGCAGACTGTCGGCATAGGACGGAAATTCCTTTTGTAATTCATCATCACTTAGTGGCTTTTCATTAACGGCCTTTACCCACCGCATTAAAAATGCATCCGGCAGGTTAAGGGGTAATTTTTTTAAACATGCGCGTTCTACTTCACGTTTAAAAAAGCGATCGGTATCCGCCTCAAACATATGTTCAAGTTCAGATTTAATTTTGGCTCTAAAGCCTTCTTCTGAAGTAATGGTGCCGGCGCCATACAGGCGATCAAATAATTCTGTATTAAGAGCTGCGGGCTCCATGCGCGAAATAGATTTTACAGTAAGGCGTACATCTGCATTAAAAGTTTCAGCGGCGGCTTTGTCTATACCAAACGTTACGCTGCAGTCAATTGCTGTTGGATACCAGTCTTTTGCTTTAAAATTAAGTTGCTGGTCTTTTTTTAAACCTACCAATTGTGTTTTAGCCAGTTCGGAATTATGACGCGCGATATTTATGCTGGTACTTTTAAACATGCCACCCGGTACTATTTCACCCTGCGCGTCAAGTTCGTTAAAATCAACATACAACACATCCTCTGCACCCGACACCTCAGGATATACCGGAGTGCCGTAAGAGCGCTGTACATCTGCTACATATTTATCTATTAAGGCAGCATCAACATCTACACGTTTACGTTGAAAGGTCCATGTATGATCTAACTTTAAATCAAATTGGGGTGCTAAACCAATTTCATAATAAAAATCAAGTGTTTCCGCAGGGCCCTCTGATGGTAAGGCGGTTTGGTGTTTTGGCAGGGGGTTACCTAAAATTTCAATCTGCTGCTTTTCTATGTAGGCATACAATTCATCTTGCAGCAGTTTGTTAATTTCATCAGCAGTAACCTGCGCGCCATATTGTTTTTTAATGAGTCCTGCAGGCACTTTTCCAGGACGAAAGCCCGGCATTTGCACCTTGCGTTGAATTTTTTTTAAGCCTTGTGCCACCTTATTTTCGTAATCGGCGGGTTGTAAACGAATATGAATTTCTGCTAATTGTTCTTCCGTAGTGTTATATACAATTTCCATGGCATGTAAATTAAGGACCGTAAATGTACGGTTTTTTTTTACTGTTGATACTGTGTAATCCCTTTAAAATCAAGCGTAAACTCTGCGCTGTACGATGAAGCGGGTTGTAGCTGTATAAGGCCGGGTTTTAATACCCATTGTAAATTTGTTGCTATATGATCGGCCACCCCATGCCAGGGTTCAAAACAAATAAATGGTGCAGCGGGTTTTGACCAAATGCCAAAATAGGGCCAATTTTTACAATTAAGTGTAAGCAGTGGATACTGGCCAAGGTGTAATGAAACAGCTGTTATTTGACTGTTTTCAAATACGAATGCATCATTATCAAAAAGAGATTGGTGTAATGGTAACATGCCGTTTTGAAGATGCAGCGGGTTTTGAATTGAAGTGCGGAGACCCTCCGCCAAAGTGTATGTGTAAGATTGGTATTGTAAAACCTTATGGCATAATCATCGGGGCGGGTTCCCGCAATCATGGGACAATTAAATGCAGGATGGGCGCCAAACGAATACATCATTTGCGTATTTCCGGTATTTACAGTGGTAAAACATGTAGTTAAAATGCAATTGTTTAAACTATATTTTATTTTAAACTGAAACGCAAATGGAAAAACAGATTGGGTATATGCATTTGACTCTAAGGTATATTCAAGTGTGTTGGTGTCTTGTGCTGTTACATTGAATTTTACATCGCGTGCAAAACCATGCTGCGGCAGCTGATACGGCTTTGAGTTAACAATATACGTGTGGTTTTTTAGTTTCCCTACAATGGGAAACAATACGGGGGCGCGACGGTTCCAATAGCGGTTATGGCCCTGCCATAAAACTTCAATATGATTTGCTTTGGAATATATACTTTGTAACTCGGCGCCCCATTCTGAAATTTGAATGCGTAAATCTGAAGATTCTAACTGCTGCATTACAAACATATTAAGCCCTCTATATGTTGGGCTTTTTTGTAATAATAGATAATGTCATCGGCATTTAAAACGGCCTGCCGAACCGTAATACTTATATACTGTTTATTTCGGCTTAACCGCGACTGAATTACAGCATCGGCATCAAACCAACTTTCTATTTGTGCCGCATGGCGTAATTCATGTTTTAATATAAACTTAAACATATAAATAGTTGGAAATTCCAGTTGTGAAACAAGGGAGTTTCGAAACGCCTCAAAATCGGTTTGCTGCATCAGAAAAATAATGCGAATAAATTAAATAAAATCCAAATAACAGTAAGAGGCTTCCTGTAACAATATTCATAACCCGTATAAAAGCGCTGGTTACAAGTTTGGAAAGTTTACTGGCTAAAGATACTTTAAGCAATTCAAGTAAAAGTACTATGCCCAGCATAATACAGAAATATATAAACGTATCTAAAATTCTAAATTGCGATGGCTTAAACTGACTCCACTGTGTCCAAACCGACGTTACACTACTTAGCCATAACAACCACAAGGCCGGATTAAAAAAATTCATTAAAAACCCTTTAAAAAAAGTACGTTTTAAGGAGGGTTGCACTAACTCTACACCGCTATCATTTTTTTTTGTTTCAGTAGATCTAAAATAAAATGCGCCAAAAATAACCAATAACACGCCCGCCAACAGGCCCATAAACTGACGCGTTTTTTCATCGTTAATAAAGTTTTCGGCACCAAGTCCTAACAGTACAATTAAAATAGAGCAGATTACAAAATCGCTTAATATAATGCCTATGGCTAAAACAGAACCTATAGAATACCCGTATTTAATGGACGTATTAATAAGTGCAAAAAATGCAGGGCCAAATGAAAAACAAATAAACATTATAACCACAATTGTTTGGTATATTAAACTCAGGGTCATAACGGTTTAAAATTTATGCGGTGCCGGTTTTACGCACCCCTGCTGTTTTTTTAACACCGGCACTGGTTTTTACACGCTCGCTTGTATGTGTTTTGGGTTTAAATTTTTCTTCGGTTTTTGTGGGCGCCGCTACGGTTTCGGATGCCTCTGACGCCTCCGATTTAAGTTTTAACTGACCCGTAGCATGTAAGGTATTATACCATTGAATTAGTTTACGCATATTGCTAATATAAACGCGCTCTTTATCGTAATCGGGTAAAATAGTTTCAAAATAGGTTGTTATTTCAGCATCCGAACCTTTGGCGTCAATAGCTGGTCCGCCATTTGTTTTTTCAAACATAGTACCCATAATAGATTCTATGGGTTTATCCTCTGTTGTTGTAAACATGCTTATTTCAGACAGGTTTGAAACCCGTGTACTGGCCTGTATGTGCGTGCGTTTTTGATCTGAAAGATGTTCTACAATTATGCCGTTTTTACTTTGGGCCACTATTTTATACAATCCCGGTTGTCCTGAAATAGCAATTATACCTTTTAAGTCTATCATAGTTGTAAAAATACGATTTTGTACGAAATCCCTTATCCCATTTTTTTACTTGTAACTGTTTTAAAATTTAAATTCACACAAAACCTGCATTTTATTTTGTATGTAACATTTTTCAAAATATGTACCTTTAGTACATGCGATACCATCCCTTACCCAGTGCCATGTTTATAGATCATCGGAATTTTTTTAAATCACAACTAGAGGGTCAAAGCCTGGCTGTTTTTGTAAGCAATGACCAAATGCCTACAAACGCCGATGGCAGTATGGGATTTAAGCAAAATAGCGATTTGTTTTACCTGTGCGGCATTGACCAGGAAGAAACCCTGTTGGTTGTTTTTTCTGATGCCTTTACGGGCAATCCCGATGCGTTATTGTTTATTCGTGAAACCAATGCGCATATTGCCGTTTGGGAAGGCGAAAAATTAAGTTTAGAGGCTGCACGACAACAATCGGGTATAGCCAAAGTGTACTGGATGCGTGATTTTGATAGTGTTATGAGGCCTTATTTTTTTCAGGCGCAGCACATTTACCTTAATGAAAATGAACATACACGGCGTTCTATTGATGTGGAAACACGACAAAGCCGCTTTAACCGTGACCTAAAAGCCAAGCTGCCCTTACACAACTTTAAACGCTGTGCGCCCATTATGCACCGTATACGCGCCGTAAAAACGGCCCACGAAATGGAGTATATACAGCAGGCTTGCAATATTACCGAAATGGGTTTTAGGCGTTTATTAACGTTTTTAAAGCCTGGCGTTTTTGAATACGAACTAGAGGCAGAACTAATTCATGAATTTATTCGCAACCGCGCAAACGGTTTTGCCTATGGGCCCATTATAGCCAGTGGAAAAAATGCTTGCGTTTTACATTATGTTGAAAACACCTCGCCCTGCCAAGACGGAGATTTGGTATTAATTGATGCGGCAGCGGAATATGCCAATTATGCCAGTGATTTAACCCGTTGCATACCCGTTAATGGCCGTTTTAGCAAACGTCAAAAAGCGGTTTACGACGCCGTACTGCGGGTACACCGCTTTGCCGCCTCACTGCTGGTACCGGGACAACGCTTTGATGATTTTAATACACGGGTGGGCGAATGTATGACCGAAGAATTATTACAACTTAACCTGTTAAAAAGCGCCGACGTAAAGGCACAGACTGCCGTGCCTGCCTACAAAAAATATTTTATGCATGGTACCAGTCACTTTTTAGGCTTGGATGTACATGATGTAGGTTATTTTCATGAACCCATTAAGGCCGGCATGGTGTTTACCGTAGAGCCCGGTATTTATATTCCTGAAGAAGGTTTGGGCATTCGTATTGAAAATAATTTTATGGTTACAACTACCAAGCCATTGGATTTAATGCAAAACATACCTATAGAAACAGAGGCTATTGAAGCCTTAATGGCTGAACGATAAAATTTGTAATGCCCTTACCATTAGCTTATCGCGTATACGGACATACAGGCCCTTCTGTGCTTATACTTCATGGCTTGTTTGGACAGGCAGATAACTGGACGCGCATAGCAAAAACAATGAGCGAGCAAGGCTATACCGTTTATACCATCGATTTACGAAACCATGGCCTTTCACCCCATTCAGAAACCTGGACGTATGAAGATATGGCTGATGATGTGCGTTTTTTTATTGAACAGCACGGCTTAACCAAACCCCTTTGCATTGGACACAGTATGGGCGGTAAAGTTTTACTTTATATGGAACATATGTTTACAGGCATTGTTTCTGCATACATTATTGTAGATATAGCCGCAAAATATTATGCGCCGCACCACCAAACCATATTTAAAGCCCTTAATGCTATAGATCTTACAACTGTAACTACCCGTAAAGCGGCCGAAGCAACACTTGAGCATTTTATTAAAGAGCCCGAAATACGTCAGTTTTTACTAAAAAATTTATTTTGGAAATCAACGTCGCCAGCTGCACTGGCCTGGCGGTTTAATTTGGATGGGCTTTATGCACAGGCTGATGCTATTGGTAAAGCAGTACCCGCATACCACAGCAAAACCCCTTGTGCTTTAATATACGGAAGCCTATCTAATTACATTGAAATTTCAGATATTGAAGATTATAAAATGCGCTTTAATACCTTGCAATTATATAAAATTGAAGGTGCTGCACATTGGGTGCATGCCGAACAGCCGCAAGCTTTTATAAATGCATTTACTGATTTTGTAAATTTTTTGTAAGTGTAAATACATTATTTTAAATGAGTATCGTTTTAAAACGATGTGCCTATTTTTTAATCTTAGGATAAAACCCAATTCCAATAATGCTTTTAAGACGGCTGTTGTGCTTACTATTGTTAATTTAATCTATTGCGTTTAGACCCTTTAAATTTTGTATTTGCAATTTGATTATTTTTTGTAATAAGGTTCAATACTTTTGTAATTAAATCTTTTAACTCAAAAATATCTTGACGGGTAGCCAAACCATACAAAACGTCAGGCTCAAATATTTCGTTAATATCATTAGTTGTATGGATAATTGTATGTAATTCAACTTTTAAAATAGATGCAATTTTTAATAGTGTTTTTAAGTTGTTTGTGCCTTCACGCTCTATTTTTG
>RFNG01000155.1 GCA_009927275.1 Sphingobacteriia bacterium
TTAACATTAACTTAACATTAGCAAAAGTCAAATTCAATACTTTTAATAAAAAAAACTCTTATGTTCGGAATAGATACAACGCTTGCCATTTTACTAATAGTTTGTGTCGCCCTAGCCTGCTTTTTTGAATTCATTAACGGTTTTCATGATACCGCCAATGCTGTAGCTACGGTTATTTATACAAATTCTTTAAAACCCACAGTAGCCGTTGTATACAGCGGGGTATTAAATTTTTTAGGGGTGATGCTGGGGGGTATAACAGTTGCTATGGGTATTGTAAATTTATTACCCATGGATGCCTTGGTAGACAGTAATGCATATCATGGCGTGGCTATGATTTTGGCCTTGTTACTCAGTTCTATTATCTGGAATTTTGGAACTTGGTATTTTGGCATTCCATCTTCAAGTTCGCATACTATAATTGGGGCTATTTTAGGTATAGGATTGGCGTTTTATTTTTTACCCGGTAATTACGGTTTAACGGCCGTTAACTGGGACAAAGCAAAAGATACGGGTTTGGCCTTATTATTATCTCCGCTTTTGGGTTTTTCGGTGGCCATTATTATGATGTTTATATTTAAGCGGTTTATTAAAAATGAAACAATTTATAAGGAACCCATTCCTGGAAAAAAACCACCATTATGGATACGTATGGTATTGTGGGCTACCTGCGGTTTGGTTAGTTTTTTTCATGGGCAAAATGATGGACAAAAAGGGGTAGGTCTGTTAATGCTTATTTTTATAGCAATTTTACCGGCGCAATTTTCGGTTGATAAATCGGTAAACCTGCAGGGTATAAATGCAAATGTTCGCGAAATTCAAACCATTGTAGCTACAACCGACACCTCTGAATTTGGTAAGGACGAATTAAAAAACTACCATCAAATACAAGATCATGCCGTACATTTTGGAACGTTAATTAAAACTGCGGGTTTTGCATCTGACATAGAAGTTCGCAACGTTTTAATTTAAGAAAAGACATTGTTAAAATTACCAAGGGCGCCGATAAGCTTTTAAAAAGCCCCAATTTTGCTATAAGCCCAAAGGATAAAAAAATTCTTACGCAACAAATTAAAGAAAGTAAAAAACTGATTGAATACGCACCCTCATGGGTTGTAATTTTAATTTCAGTGTGTTTAGGCTTGGGCACTATGGTAGGTTGGAAACGAATTGTAAAAACCGTTGGTGAAAAAATTGGTAAGCAGCATATGAGTTATGCGCAGGGTGCCAGTGCAGAATTAGTAGCTTCTATGGGAATTGGCTTGGCCAGTTGGCAGGGCTTACCTGTAAGCACCACGCACATGCTGTCATCGGGTATTGCAGGTTCAATGGTAGCAAAAAAAGGGTTAAAAAATTTACAAAAAGGAACCATTAAAACTATTGCTTTAACCTGGATACTTACGCTACCTGCTACAATAATATTGTCCGGCAGCTTGTTTTTGTTTTTTCGATGGCTACTGGCGTAATGCTATTTTAAGTATAGCTGCTTTGGATTTACCTACACATGAAACCCAGGCTTCGTAGGGCGCCACTTTAAAAGCTTCAATACTTCCAAATCGTATTAAAATGGCATCGGCCGTTTTGGGGCCAATACCTGCAATATTATCAAGCAAGCTTGCGTACTGGGCTTTACTGCGCCTGTTTCGATGATGTTGTAAACCAAAACGGTGTGCCTCATCGCGAATATGCTGTAAGGTTTTTAAAACGGGGCTCCGGCGGTTTAAATATAAAGCCTCTGAAATACCCGGTATAAAAACCTCTTCAAGGCGCTTAGCTAAACCCAGCACATCAACACGATTAAAAATATCTAAGGCTACTAAACTTTCACAGGCGGCCTGCAATTGGCCTTTTCCGCCATCAATCACAATTAAATCAGGCAGGGGCTGATCTTCAGCTAAGCATCTTTTGTAACGCCGGTACACGGCTTCACGCATGGACGCATAATCATCGGCATGCGCAGCAGAGGTAATGTTAAATACCCTGTACGCTGAAGGTTCGGGCTTACCGTTTATAAAAACCGGCATGGCACTAACGGTAAAGGTTCCTTGCAAATGGCTGTTGTCAAAGGCCTCAATGCGCCGGGGTAAATTTTTAAGCCGCAATTCATGCTGCATACGCTGAAGTAATAGCGAATCTTCATCTTTAGGCTTTGTATTAAGGTGTTTTTCTACTAAATGTTTTCTGGCATTTTGATAACAGAGCTCAAGCACTTTAAGGTTTTCACCTTTTTGAGGAACATACCACCGAATGTTTGGAATGTGCTGATCGGGCTTTGCTGCTACCCAAATTTCTTTAACCGGTACATTATAACGTTGACGTATTTCAGTTAAACCCAGCATAAATAATTCCATGCGCGTTTCATCCAGTTTACGTTCTAAATACAAATGCTGCGCTTGAATAATGGCACCTTGGTCAATATAAAAGTACTGTAGCATCATGCCTTGCTCATCTTCAGCAAAATGACACACCTCAACTTGTTTTACAGATGTACTTACAACAATGCTGCGGTTGTGAAATTCAGCAAGCGCATCTACTTGCTGTTTAATTTGCTGAGCCCGTTCAAATTCTAAAGAAGCAGTAGCTTGTTTTAAAGCCAAACGCAATTCTTTAATAACAAGCGCTGTTTTGCCTTTTAATAAATTACGAATGCGTTGAACCGAAATTAAATACGCAGCTTCATTTTGAAGTAATGCACAGGGTGCTTTACAACGGCCAATATGAAAGTCTAAACATGGACGGTGTTTGGCATGCTCAAGGGCTTTGGCACTTAAATCAAGTTTACAGCTGCGTAATGGAAAATTACGATTTATAAAATCAAGCACCGTATACATGTGCTTCACCGAGGCATAAGGCCCAAAGTACTCGCCTTTAAGTGTTTTACGACGAATTGGAAATATCCGCGGAAAGGCTTCTTGGGTTATTATTAGCCAGGGATAGGTTTTATCATCACGTAAATTAACATTGTAACGGGGCTTTAAGGTTTTAATTAAATTATTTTCAAGTAACAGGGCCTCGTATTCGTTAGCTACTTCAAGGTAGATACACGGTGTATTTTGCTTACCAAAAGGCGTAACCGAGCCGAATCGTGTGTTTTTGAAAAATAGGATCGTACACGTTTTACTAAATTTTTAGCCTTGCCTACGTAAGCAGCTGATCCTGTGCATCATAAAACCGGTAACGCCGGGTTTATTACTAATGCTTTTAAGATTTAGCTCGGCAATGGGCATGTACTGTAAAAGTACAAATCAAATACAGTTTAATTAAAATGTATAACGTACAATTGTAAATAACGAAAACTGCGTGCTTACTAATAAAGTGTAGAGATACTGTAAAAAATTATTTGCGCTTTACCGATTTTTCAAATAAGCCTATTTTTATGCCGGTGTTTAGTACCAGTCCCGAAACAAATTTAGGATGCAGCGGCTCTGATGGCATAACATACATATGCTTATAATAACCTGTTTGTAACGGAATAGAAAAACGGTAATGCACACCTAAATACACTTTAATAATCTTAAATACATTAGCCTCTACTTGCATGCCGGGCTGAATTAGCACAAACCGGCTTTGTCCAAATTGATAGTAATCGGGCATATAGGGTAAGTTTCCGCCTAATGAATCGTAATAAGCCATGTTTTTTTCAGCCAAGGGCATTACACCATATCCAGATTCTGCAATACTGCGGCCAACTGATAGCGGGAAGCTTACATGCAGTTTTGACGCCGGTTTTAATGCGTATTCAATTTTAAAAGCTCCAGCCCTAAGTGAAATGGGTATTCGTGGCCCCATATCATTTCTATACATCATCATATGATCTGCAGAATTAAAAAAACTATATCCTATGGCTAAGTGCTGATTAAATTGCAGCATCGCAGAAACGGCTCTAAAGGGTTCAGCATGCTGATTTAAATCGGCCATTTGAAACTCAGGAGCCATATAAAAGCCCATGGTTTTTATTTTAGAAAGTTTAAACAAGGTTTGGGTACTATCTTGCGCCTTGAGTACAGATACGAGAAAAAAAATGAATGTTAAGACTATTTTGTAAACCGGATTCAAATTTTTTAATACCTAAAATAACATGATTTAGTGTAGTATGCAATAAAAAAGTATACAAAGTTATTGATGTAATAAATAAAAGAATCAATGCAATATTAAAACTCACTTTTGGTATAAAAACTCACTTTTGGAAACTTTTCTTGTGACCATTTGTAGTATCTATGCTGTTTCAGCTAAAAAAACAGGCCGCATACAGTTTTGACGGATAATTAATCTATTTTAGTAAGTAAAAAGAACTTCATCACTAAAGCCTCTCCTTTTATTATGACCAACACGTGTATATGACCTAATGTAATAATTGGTATTAGGATTTAGAAGTACAGGAATTCTCGACTTAAAAACAAACTCATTATCTGCATTAGTACTTGTATCTATATCGTAAATATTTGTAAAACCTTTAACAAAATAAGGTGAAAAAATAAGAAGATCCTTTGGGTTGGCAATAGTATCTTCATTAATGGTCATTGGACTTTTTGAGACTATGAAACCAAATTCAGTTATGTAATTAAAATTTTTGTTAGCTTTTTTACTTAGTTTGGCTTCTACTTCTATAATCCCTCCATTATTGGAAAGTATTTTTAAAGATTCTGATTCTGGGTAATAGCGGCTTTCTTTCATGCAAGCTACAAGGCCTATGCCAATTAGTAATATAATTGCGGATAATGGACGAATAAGTTTCATATAAATTAGCGTTTTAAATTATTAATTATTGT
>RFNG01000023.1 GCA_009927275.1 Sphingobacteriia bacterium
CACTGGGTAATAAAAACAATCCATTTTTTAATTTTAAAAACGGCATAGGCATTGCCACCCGGACAGTTCGTATTCTGTTAATATTAGGTTTAGAATGCAAAATCGGTTTTTAATGAATACAACATCAGATGAAGATTTTAGCCCTTCATCTTTTGAAGCGCGCGTTAGACGATGCCGGCTTAGTTTTACCGGACATGTTTTAAATCCACAATGGGCGTTTTATTTGCAACTTTCTTTTTCAAGAGGAGATATGGATTGGAGTGTTGCAGATGTGACCATTCAAAATCTAAGTCTAAATGTTGTTCGAGATGCCATGATTTTTTACAAGCCTAGCAAACATTTACAAGTAGCATTAGGCCAGGGAAAATTGCCTGGTAATCGGCAACGTGTAGTATCTTCTGGGGCATTACAATTTTATGACCGTTCACCTGTAAATGCCATTTTTACAACAGACCGTGATTTTGGTTTTTTTGTAAATTATACAATTCAAAATGGCACATTTAAAACCATATTTAAATCTGCAATAACCTCAGGCGAGGGCCGAAATTCTAATCTGAGCAACTCAGGATTGGCGTATACCGGGCGTGTAGAGCTTTTGCCATTAGGAGAATTTAGTGAATCTGGAGATTATTTTGAAGGCGATGTTGTACGTGAGGAGCATCCTAAAATTTCAATAGCCGGAGGGTATCATTTTAATGATTTAGCTGTACGTACGCAAGGTCAGTTGGGAAAAGATTTATATGCTGCACGTAGTTTTCAAACCTATTTTTCGGATGTACTATTAAAGTATAAAGGCATAGCCGTTTCTGCAGAGTACATGAACCGATTGTCATTTAAAAATCCAATAACAAAAAACAGTAGCGGTGCAACCCGAGCAATAATTAATGGGGATGGTATTAATACTCAAATAAGCTATTGCTTTCCAAGCCGCTGGGAAATTGCAGCAAGACACTCTTTAATTACGCCTTTTAAAACAGCCATGGCCTTACAAAATCAAATAAATGAATATGGCTTAGGCCTAACACATTATTTAATGAAACATAAATTTAAAACGCAATTTAATGTGTTTTATCATCAAGAACGGAATTTATTACATGCGCTTAAAACTCAGGCTCATTTTTTTGCTGTTTTTCAAATTGAAATGGGTATTTAACCTATCGC
>RFNG01000067.1 GCA_009927275.1 Sphingobacteriia bacterium
TAAACGTAATAATTTTATGAAATACGCGCGAGGGATTCGCAGGACCCGAAGGGGAACCATCCGCAGGATGTTCTGAAGCGTAGCGTAATCCGTAGAAGCCCGACCCGTAGGGACGCGCCCTAATAATTTTAACAATAAAGGCATCGCCCCAAGCATATTTCAACATAAAATTATTGCGATAGGTATACGCAGGGCTTGGTTCATTGCGCAGCAATAACCGAGAGAAGCGAGCCCGGAGTAGCCCGGGCCAAAGGCATCGCCCAAATACTACTAATTATTCAAATAAAAAATTCTAATCAGAAGACATCGCCCATAAAATAATTCAATATAAAACCTAACCCAAAGGGACGCTCCCAATTAAAAATTAATTAATCTGGAAATGCATCGTTCAAACAAAACCTAAGAAATGGTTAAATATAATTTAAGCAAATGCCTTGCTAATTAAAATATTGGTATGGCTTGCCATAACCCATATTCGTCAAAATGCGGCCATTCACGAACCGATGTAATGCCTTTAGACTTTAATACATTGGCTGTGGCTTCATTATTAACTATAAAATGTTTTGCAGTACACTTAGCATGTAAAAAAGCTTGTGCCTGTTGGGCAGAGGTAAGCAGGGCTTTATCAAACGTCATTTTGAAATTTCGGAGGTTTTGTTTGCAATACAAATATCTACTACATGCACCTGCGCATTACGTTTTAAAATGGATTGAATGCCCTGAGGGCCATTTTTTATACCCGGAATTACTACACGGCCCTTGCCTAAAACCAATTGAAATTGTTTTGCTAAAGTAATAGCCGATTCGCTGGCACCAATAAATTCTGCTTTTAACCCCATTTCTCGCAATTGCTTTGCAAGTGCCGCCCCCCAGCATGCATAACGTACTTTTTGATATGGTGGATGGGCATTAAAATAAAATTCTAAAAGCATTTTAGAAGTTAAAAAACACCCAATCGGTTTCGGGCCATTGGGTTATAGTAATGGGGCGATATTCAGACAATGACTGTGCCCTTACCGAAATTTGTAGTTTATTGCATAATTGCATTAACAAACCGTGTTCATGTATGGCGCGGCTAATAAATACGGTTTGTGGAAATTGACGTGCAGCAATTTTTTCTATGGCATCTAATACTGTATGTAGTACGCGACCTTTTTCAATACATAACACATAAGGTAGATGTGCTTTATGAGCAAATAAAACATAGCTTGTAAACATCCATCGGTATGCGTCTTCTACGTAGGCAGCTGTATACACCAATAAGGGAGGTGTATTAAACACACTACGAATATTTAAATTGTGTTTAAAAATACCATACAATTGCAAATCCATTAACTCTGAAAATGCCTGAAAGGTTTCAGTTCGGGCCTTTTTATAATACACCATTGCTAAACCTTGATTTTCATTAGGAATAAGCTCCTCTGTAGAAATATCAAACCGGTTTAATGTTTCAGGCACCCTATCAAGTTCGTTAATACTACATACAGCAGTTGTGGTATTCCAGTCTATGTCTTTAATATGCAGATCTAAAAACTGATAATCGGGACGCCACTGTTGCAATTGTATTTTGGCAGTTGCACAGGCGCAATACAGTTTACAATTACGAGGTAATTTATAAATGGATTTTGGAATATCATGTAAACAAACCCCTACATAGCCGCTTTCAAATAGTTTTGTAATTGCAATGGCATCTGTAGCCCAAGATTTAGGAATGTTAATACTTGGGCCGGCATAAAAATCAAGCAATTCAAATTCAGAATGTAAAAGGTTAACAGCGTCGTTTATAACAATATTATGATCCTTGCAAAATTTTAAAACGGCATTATACCATGCATCAGAAAATGTAGATTGATTAAAGTTTATTAAAAGTGAACCACTCAAGGGTTTATGGAATCGGTAAATATAAGCGTCAGCGCCTGCCCATCTGAGCTGTAAATATGCACTTCGGCTTTTTGTATTGCAACAGGGGTAGCACTGGGTTTAATTGCTTGTAGTACACCAGTATCATTATCCATTGAATTTGCGCAACCACTCCATTTTGCACTTCAACAGTTCCAATACCACATAAATTTTGTTTATCAAATTGGATTACAACGTGTTCATGCGTTCCGTTTTTAACTTCGGTAGTTCCTTTTTCTGTAATCTGTGTACGGTAACTTTTTAGACATGATGCTTGGGCAAAAATTTTTGCATTTACCAAAAGCACCATAACTAAAAAACATTTAAGCAACGAATAATGCATAATATAAAAATACTAAATTTTACACATTTACAGATTTAAATTTCATGGCATGTACCATTGGAAAATTCATATGTACGTGCAGGAAATTTGTTGTATAGCATCATATCATGTGTTGCAAATACTACGGTGGTTCCACTTTCATTAAGTTCGCGCAGCAATTTTAAAATTGCTTCGGATGACACAGGATCTAAGTTACCGGTGGCTTCATCAGCAATAATAAGTTTAGGTTGATTTACTATTGCGCGTGCCACACAGAGGCATTGTTGCTCACCCCCCGAGAGCCTACTGGGTTTTTCATCACGTTTATTCCAAAGTCCAACCCGCTCCAGTACTTCTTGTATACGCTTTTGGCGTTCAATTTTTTCAAATGATGTGGTGGCACGTAATACAAAATCAATATTTGCCCCGCAGCTTTGGTTATACCACAATTTAAAGTCTTGAAACACAATTCCCACCTGGCGTCGTAAGTATGGCAATTGGGAGGCTTTTAATCCCACCAAATCCATTCCACAAACCCTGCCAAAACCACCGGCTAATGATACCGCACCATACATTGATTTTAACAAGGTGCTTTTACCGCTTCCTGTTGAGCCTAAAAAATATACAAAAGCGCCTGCTTCAATTTTTAAGTTTACAGCATTAAGAATCATTTCATGTTCAATTTGAAATCGGGCGTCTTGAAATTCAACTATTGCATTCACAGGAACTACGAAACTACTTGCAAATTTAGTGCTCATATGTTTAAGTTCATTTGAGTTTTAACACAGATGCGTTAATAACTGAACACAGTTATTTAGGATGGTATTGCTTGTGTGGGTACTTTTAAGACGTATGTACAAACGCTTTATTTGGTACGGAGTAATATGGCTATGCTGCAATGTACATGGATGGGCTCAAATAAATACGTATTACCGGCTTTGCAGTACAACCTATGAAAATGCCATGCAAGCGGTTAAAGCTGAAGATTGGACCACAGCGCAGCATCTTTTTAAATCGTATTTAGAGTCGTGTAATGAATCTGAAAAAGTACCGTATGCGAAATACTATACAGCATTTGCTGCACTAAAATTAAATCAAAAAGATGGTCCCTGGCAATTACGTGAATTTGCAGAATATACCACATCGCTTGAACTGCATTATAGGGCTATTATGGATTTGGGACGGTATTATTTTAATTTACGAAAGTTTGAAAAAGCCCTTCAATACTTTGATTCCATACCGCCTTTAACAGTAAATAGTAATTTTATAAACGAGCTTACATTTAAACGTTCGTATGCATATTTAATGCTTAACAAATACGAGGATGCTAAATCGGGCTTTTTTTTACTACGCCAAGACTCCAGCGACTATTCCAAAGCATCCATTTTTTATTATGCGCACATCGCATACATTCAAAACCATTATGGCCTAGCCCGAAAATTGTTTAAACACGTTGAATCGCTTTCTGCATTTAAACAGCTTATCCAAAATTATATGTTACAAATGGATTTTGCAGAGGGCCATTATGAGCGGGTTGTAGAAAACGGCCTACAACTTTTATCTGATTCAGATGATGTGCAAGCACCCGAACAACTGAAACGTCTTATTGGCCAAAGCCAGTTTCATTTAAAAAATTATAACCAAGCCATTGTTTTTTTAAGCGAAGCGGGTACACTTGCGCCGGCTATACGCTATATGCTGGCATTTTCGTTATATAAAACTGCACAATGGCCTGCGGCTATAGACCAATGGGAATCCTTGTTAAACACTGCAGATTTAGACACAACGTACAAATCAAATATAGTGTATCATTTAGCAGATTGCTATGTAAACGTGAAGGCCTATTTGAAAGCGCGGCATGCATTTGCAGAGGCCATGCGCTATTCAAATGACAGTATTATTATTGAAAATTCAAGCTATAATCATGCCAAGTTAACCTATATGCTTGTGAATCAATTTCAAAACGACGCAGAAGATATTTTAAAATCCTATATTAAAACTTATACAAATACCGTACATGCAAATGAAATGGAACGCTTATTACTTAGCATGTATCAAAAATCTAAAGATTATAACCGTATTATTACTTATATAGGACGTATTGCAACACCAGACCCGATTTTAAAGGAGTTGTATCAACGGGCTTGGTATAGTAAGGCTTGTGTATTAATGAATACCGGCAATACGGCAGAGGCCGATGCGGCTTTTAAACAGGCTGAAGGTGTACCCGCAAATCCGGAATTAACTGCATTAAGTGTGTTTTGGAGAGGCGAACTGGCGTATCAAAATGCCGATTATCAAACCGCCGTTGAACTGTGGAAACGATTTTTTTTAACAGAGGGAGCCTCATCCACTGCTGTATACAACGAATGTAATTATCATTTAGGATATGCCTATTTTAAGCGAAATGAAAACGGCGATATTAAAGCCGCCAATCTTGAATTTCGCAAATTCATGGAATCTTTGGATGCTAAATCACGCGCCAGTTATACGCTTAATGCCAACAATGCATTTAAATATGCAGACGCATTGCTTCGTATTGCAGACACCTATTTACTTAATAAAGACATTAAAATGGCCTCTCAATTTTACGAAACGTCCTATTTAAATGCTTCAGATAATGTTTATGCCCTGTATCAATGGGCCATCTGTAATGGGGTTTTAAAAAATCACAATAAAAAAATTGAACTATTAAAACGAATTGAAACCCAACACCCTAAAAGTGAATATTATTTACCTGCACTTATTGAAATTGCCGAAACCTATTACAAAAATTTAGAACAATATAACGATGCCATTACTTATTATAAGCGTATAGAAGCACAGTATCCAAATTCTGAACCCGAACGTAAGTCATGGGTTCAATTAGGCAATCTTTATTACGCCATTAAAAATGACGATATGGCCTTTGCATATTTTGATAAATATGTACAACTCGACCCAAGTTCTGAAATTTCAAAAAACATACAGGACATTCTCAGAAAAATACTTGAAGAGCGACAAAATGTAGAGTATATGGAAGCATATTTCAAAGCTTTAGGAAATCCATTAACCGATCAACAAGTTGAAAATGCACTTTACCGGCAGGCATATATGCTTCAAGAAGACACTTTAAAGCATGATGCGGCTGTTGTAAAATGGACAGCGTACATTGATAAATTTCCCGATGGCAAATATATTTCAGAAGCGCTTAATAATCGTGCCGATTACAAATACCATAAACAACAACAATCCGAAGCGCTAACCGACTATCTTAAAATTATTCAGTTAAAACGAAATGTATATACCGAACCTGCTTTGGCAAAGGCGGGATACATATTATTTAAATCTAAATCGTATGCAGAAGCCTTGCCTGTATTTATTAAATTAGATAGTCTTGCGGAAAGTTCACAAAACAGTTTGGCTGCCCGCTTGGGAATAATGCGTTGCGCATTTTTAACAGCACAATATAACACCGCATTAGATGCCTCAAAACGTGTTTTACTTCATGATAAAGCAAATACAAATCAGCAGGCAGAAGCACAATTTATTAAAGCACGTTCGCTGTTTGAAACCGGAAGTTTTGAAGATGCCCGAAATATATTTAATGCAATTGTAAAAAGCTCTAAAAATGTAAACGGGGCCGAGTCGTATTATTGGATAGCTAAAATTTATTTTATAGAAAAAGATTGGAAAAACGTAGAAAAAACCATTACAAAACTTATTCATTTTCCGTATACGGATGATCAATGGAATCAAAACGGCATGTTGTTATTATCAAAATCATATTTTGAATCGGGAGATTTCATCAGTTCTAAAATTATTTTAGAGTCTATTTTAAAAGACAATCCCTCAGCAGATATTAAACAGCAGGCACTAGAGTTACAAAATAACATTCAGGCTCAAGAACAACAAAAACAACAAATTCCTGCAGCGCCTGAACCTGCTGAACTACAAGTTGAACTTAATGAGGCTCAATAAAATTATAATTATGCAGCACATCGTTACTAATATAAAACGGTTTATTTTAAGTTTAATTTTAATTTTATGCGTTCCGTACAATGTATTTTGTCAAAACAACCCAACCTTTAACATCATAAGCCAGTTTGAGCCAAATGTAAAAAACGGCACTAAAAGTATTTTAAATCCCGAAATACCAGATTCTATTTCAGCAGACATTCCATTACAATTTGGAATACTGCCCAATCCCCAAATACAAAATGTACATCCCGAAACAATTGCGCCTGCAACCTTAAAAGCGCATCCTGAGCGTCTAGCACCAAAAGCATTGATTACAGTGGGATTAGCACCAATTTATGTAATGCCCCTATTACAGGTCAACTATGCTGCGAAACCCACACGCACAGGTTTGTTTGGCATACAAGCCTATCATACGTCAGCAGATTTTAATACAAATAAGGATTTACCTCAGGGATTTGCGAACAGTAGTTGCGCTGCATTTAATACATACCATGTAAAAAACCTCACTTTAAATACCGATGTAATTTACAAGCGCCATACAAACCGCTATTTTGATGTAACCGATACATTTACAAAAACGGTAATTGATAATGATCAAAAATCTTCAATTCGTCAAGAACTTCAGTGGATATCACCACAATTACATCTGCAAACACATAATGCAGACAGCTTTAAAATTAACTATACCGCACTTGCAAACTATTACATTGTGCAACGAAATTTTACTGGTTCAACGGAATGGGAGCAAAGCTTTAATCTAAATACCACTGCAAACCGCTGGATTAACCGAGAACATGTTTTTGTCGACATTAATTTGATGTACTTAAAATATGCGTTTCACGACACTACAAAACAAAACATATTAGGCGCACTAAATCCGTATTTTAAAACCCGTGGTGTGTATTGGCAAAGCCGAGTAGGTTTTAAATTGGCATACAGTCAAAATCCAAATGCGTCGGGATTAACCTATGTATATCCCGATTTACAAGCCAGTTATGATGTATTTCCCGGATGGGCAGCATTACACCTAAATGTAACCGGCGATTTACAACGTAACAGTATGTTTTCTTTGTACCAACAAAATCCGTTTATTTCAAATGCGTTACTTCTTAAAAACACTAGTATGCCTTTATTAGCCAGCATTGCACTAAATGGTAAAACGTGGATTAAAAGCGAATACGAACTTTTTGCAAGCTGGACACAATTAAAAAATGCACCTGTATTTAACCGTGCCTTAAGTAATGAGCGTTACCTTTTTATACCTCAGTATCTTAATTATGCGATGTTTACATTAAAAGGATTTTGGCAGCATCGTGTTAACGAGTTGTTTAAATACGACATAAAAGCCGAATGGTATTCATATTTTGCCGATACCAACGTTAAACTTCAGTATTTACCAGATTATTCAATTAACGCAAACCTCATGTATTCATACTCAACAAAATTACATCTAAGTTGCGGTGTTTATATTTTTGGCTCACAACAATTTATTAATTCTATTACGCCCCAAGACCCTTTAAAACCATGGACCGATTTGAATATAGCTGCAGCGTATCAACACAGCAGTATTTTAAAATACTTTGTAAGAATTCATAATATTATGAATCAAAATACCTACCGTTGGCAAGGGTATAGACAACAAAATTTTAATATAGTTTTTGGCGTTAGTTTTAATCCTTTAAAATCATAACCGTGGCGCGCGCAATAGCCATACCACCCCAGTTTTTTATACATAATAATTTTAGTGGGTCAGAAAGTGGAAATGTTATATCTATAAATGGGCTTGCAATACCATTAGCCAGTATTAAAGATATAAAAGCATGTGTTGAAAGCGCCCATCGGGGATTAGCACAATGGGCTGCTTTTAATCCGCATCAACGCACAGACATATTATATCAAATGGCACGCTGTATGGAACTTCATGCTGCTGTAATTTCAGAACAACTTAAAAGCGTGGGCATTTCTAGTTTAAAAAACGTCCTTAAAACACTCATCAACTTTCATTATAGTTTATGCGGCTGGCCAGGCAAATTAGAAACACTTTTAAGCAGTGTAAATGCCATTTCACAAAAGCATGTATGTTATACAATTCCTGAACCTGTGGGGTGTATTGCCGTGCTGCCTGATATTTCAACCAGTTTTTTGGAATTGTGGACCAAATCCTTAACCCTATTGTGTTCTGGCAACGCTGTTATTGTATGTGTACCGGTTCAATTTGCAAATGCTGTAAGATGTTTATGCGAACAACTCTTGTTGGGTAAATTACCAGCTGGATTACTAAATATTGTATTTATAAATGGCACTTTATTATTCGATAAAATAGCATCGCATCGCGGCATAGATGCCCTGATGTGTGATTTTGTTCCTCAAGATAACGTAATATCTTTAATGGCAGAACATCAGATGCGCCTATTGCCTTGGGATAAAAATTCAGATTTTGAAACCCTGCAGACTTCAGTGCAATACAAAACGATTTGGACACCCATGGATTTGTTTCAACCGCTATCAAATGCAAGCTATTAAATTAACGGTGTTTTTTTGTTTGTGAAAAATTAGGACAAGTTGCGCAGCCTTGACTACCTTTACATTGAACAAAAAGTAGCGTAACGAGTATTATGAACAGAAATATGTGTTTACTAGCTAACACCATTATAAAATTACTAATACTATGAATGGTATTTATGCACTAGGGCAATATTTTTTATTTGTTGCGGAGATTTTTAAAACCCCCAAGCATATAAAATTATTACGTAAAATTACGGTTCAGTCTTTATTTTCAATTGGCATTGAGTCTATTCCCATAGTTTTTGCTGTTTCCATTTTTATGGGCGGCATCATTACCATTCAAACTGCTAATGGTTTTTCAAATCCGTTAATTCCACTTTATGCAGTTGGTTTTGCGGCTCGTGAAAGTATAATATTAGAATTTAGTCCTACTATAATTTGTTTGATTTTAGCTGGAAAAGTAGGCTCTAATATTGCTTCAGAGATTGGCACCATGCGAATTACAGATCAAATAGACGTACTGGATGTAATGGGCGTTAATTCCAAGCAATTTTTACTATTACCAAAAATTGCCGCCTCACTTTTAGTTTTTCCGTTTTTAGTAGGTTTTAGCATGGTTACAGCATTAACCGGGGGCTATGTTATTGGTATTATTTCTGGTGCAGTTACCGGATACGAATTTATTTATGGTGCACAATCTTTTTTTAAGCCTTGGACCTTGTATTATTCATTTACAAAAGTAATTGTGTTTGCATTTTTAATTTCCTCGGTTTCCGGATATTTTGGCTATCATATGAAAGGGGGTGCGCTTGAAGTAGGAAAAAGCAGCACTAAAAGTGTGGTTTATGCCAATGTATTGATATTGTTGATGGATTTAGTGTTAACAAAGTTGTTTTTTTAATGATACGTGCCGAACATATTTTTAAATCGTATTTGTCACAATCGGTCATTGATGATTTTTCATACACGTTTAAGTCTGGACAGTTAAATACTGTAATAGGCGCCAGCGGTTCAGGAAAAACCACTTTATTACGAATTTTATTAGCACTGGAACCCCCCAGTGCCGGCAAATTTTATTATGATAACCAAGAAATACAAGATTCTGAATCTCAAGGTTTAAATAACATCCGGCAGCAAACAGGGGTTTTATTTCAAGGCAGTGCATTATTTGATGCCATGACAGTTTATCAAAATGTACGTTTCCCCTTAGATTTATATTCTGCTTTATCCGAACAAGATAAACACCAACGTACCTTAGAATGTATAGCACGCGTAATGCTTGACGGTAATGAACAACGCTTGCCCAGTGAATTAAGCGGTGGCATGAAAAAACGGGCAGCTTTAGCCAGGGCCATAGTTAATAAACCATTATATTTATTTTGTGACGAGCCTAATTCGGGCTTAGACCCCATTACTTCAGCTGGAATTGATGAATTAATAGCCGGAATAACACATGAATTACAAACCACTACATTATTAGTAACGCACGATATGAATACTGTGTACTCAGTAGCGGACGATATTATTTTTTTACATAAGGGGAAACTGGCATGGAGCGGAAACAGCACCGGCCTAGAACAACAAAATTTACCCGAATTGCAAAAGTTTATAAAAATATACAAGCGTTAAAAGCTTGTTTATTATAATCTAACTAGTAATTTACTACAATTTGATTTTAATTTAAAAAGCTCGCAACTGCCAAAGGATGCTTAAGTCTCTTTTTTCAATTGCATTAATAAATTTAATTCTGAAATATTTTTGCTTATAATGCTTTTAATAAATTAGTTTAATTCATTTTTAGATAAAATGAAAATCGCTTTTAAACAGTACTACCACAGTAAAAATTTAAAGAATATAAACACGTGTTTAATTTAAATGAAAGCTACGCCCACACCTTAGAACCTTCAGTACAATTTTGACACATTTTAATAGATTTACGATTATCAAGTAATGTTTTTCGAAAATTATCATATGCCGTATTTGTCCAAATATTATAAAAACGTTCCGTTTTTAAAGATCCCATACGGTATTCGGCATCTTTATCAAAACAACAGGGTATTACATAGCCGTTCCAAGTAATAACACTACTACTCCACATCCGCCAGCATTTATTTTCTAGCGTGTTTTTAATTTGGTATCCAATAGAATCTTTTTTATATCGGGTCCATTTTGGATTTCGTGGAAGCAAATCATTTGAATTTAATCGATACAGCTGTGCTGTTTTTAGCTGTAGCGCATCAGCGCCATAATTGCGGTAATGTGCAGTTATCCATTCTACCTCATGTTCATTATGTGAAAATATAACGGTTTGCCAAATAATTTTAGGATATTTTGATCTCAATCGTTTTTTAACAGAAGCTAAGCAGCTCATATTTTTTAAAACCGCATCAAGATTTCCACCAATGCGATAAGCCGCATAAGTTGAAGACGTTACTCCGTCAATAGAAAAAATTATTTGATCAAGTCCTGCATTAACAAGTGATTCGGCTATTTTTTCATTCATATAATGTCCATTAGTACTAATACTAGTATGTATATGATGCATATGTGCAAAGGCTACCATTGAACTTAAATGTGAATTTAAAAAAGGTTCTCCCTGAAAATATAAATTGAGATGTATCACCACCTTGTGCAATTGTATAATAATAGCCTTAAAATCTTCCATAGTCATATTGCCCGTTTCCCGTGTAAACGAGCGTAATCCGCTGGGGCATTCGGGGCATCTCAAATTGCAATGGGTTGTAGGTTCTATACTTAAAGCCCATGGCATGCCAAGTAATTTGGATTTGCGTGTAATTTGCGAATAATGAAATGAAATACGCAAACGTATTATATTAACTATTTTGTGTAACGAAATATAACGTAAAGCACGCACAACACCGCTAAGATACTGCAAAGCTGAATTACTTACCTTTGTAGTGTGAATAAACACATATTATATGTTTTAGTTGCTATTGTATTTTGCTGTTCATGCGCACAAGTGGTTTCTATTAGCGGAGGCCCCAAAGACAGCGAACCTCCGCGTTTATTACGTACTTTACCTAAAGATTCCTCTATAAACATTAAGCCAGAGACTATTACGTTAGAATTTAATGAGTATGTAGGTCTTTTAAATAAAATGCCAGTATATTTAAATCCATTACTTCAAACCCCGCTTGAAATTGAGGTTCAGGCTCAAAGAGCGATAATTAAATTACCCAAAGACAGCCTTAAACCCAACACCACGTACCAATTTAACATTGATAGTATTTTTTGTGATCAGCACGAAAAAAATCCATTTATTCGCCCGCCTTTTTTCTTTTCTACAGGATCTTACGCAGATTCAATAACTCTAAAATACAGTTTATTCAATACTACCGCATTGCCCTTAAATCAATTGCAATTTTGTTTATATAATAGCGCTCAAGATTTTAGTAAAGGCCCGCAGGGAGCACCCTATTACCGTTTTAGAGGAATTGCCCAACAGCACTCCTACAAGGGTTTAAAACCGGGCCGGTATGATGTTTTTGTTTATAACGATGCCAATAAAAATTTAATTTATGATAGCAATGAAGAGCCTTGTGCTATTTTAAAAAATCCCTTTACATTACATAGTGATACCAGTTTAGACTTACATATGTTTTTAGCTGAAGATCGTCCGGTGCAGATTAAAACATACCGCTTTATAAACGCTGAGCAAATTTTAATTACACTATCCCGAAAAACTACATTTAAAGTTCAGAGCACAGACGTGTATGCCGCATCCTTAAATTCCGACTCCATCATTTGTACTTTAAAAACATTTAAGGATACCATTCGGGCAAAGGTTTTTTTTCCTGAAACACAAACCGCAGATTCTATAAAAATAAGCCGTTTGGCAACAAAGCGTTCAACATTTAAACCTAAAGGCATTCATGCTATTGATTCAGGTTTTATTTTAGAGTTTCCAGCTATTGTTAAACAACAGGATCTTTTAAATGCCATTAGATATTCAAGTAAATTGGACACGCTTCATTTCAAGCCTATAACGCAATTTAATTCGATATCACCAACGCATATACAGTGTAAGGTAACAGATTCCATTTATTCATTGCAAATAGATAGCAATGCTTTTAAAAGCATTAATGGAAGCAGTGTTTTAGCATGGCATCAAAATTATCAATACACCACACCATTAAAAGGTGGCACGTTAACGGTATCGTTTGTAAAACCCTTAAAATACCCACATGCATGCTTACAAATTCGTCATTTCATTACACATGCAACCTATTATCTTAAATATGATTTTACAAATTCAATCTATCATTTTCAAAATATACCACAAGGTGAGTACGAATTAAATTGCATTTCAGATGTTAATCAAGATCGCGCATGGACTTCCGGATCACTAGTAAAAAGAAGGCTTCCAGAGCCTTTATACAAATTAAAAAATAGTATTCGTATTCAAAACGATTGGGAAACAGAAATAAAAATGGAATGAAGTTCGATTTACATTTTAATGATGTTAACAATTTCAACATAACTCTGTTGAAAAAAACAAACGTAAAATAATGGTTATACTTAATTAATTTATTTACTTCGTAGTAACAAATCTCAAAAAACAAAAACCATGGCAAAAAAAGCAGCAAAAAAAGCAGCTAAGAAAGCAGCCCCAAAAAAGGCAGCTAAGAAAGCAGCTAAGAAGAAAGCAGCTCCTAAAAAGAAAAAATAAGGGCAGCATTAAAAAAACCCCGCGTATGCGGGGTTTTTTGTTTTTAGGCCTTCCAATTAAGGGAGGCTTTTTTTTTTAAAGTGCTTTTATTTCAGTAATTAAATCTGTAAGTGCTTTTTTAGCGTCACCAAAAAACATAGCGCATTTGGAATCGTAAAATAACAGATTATCTATTCCAGCATAGCCGGCATTCATAGACCGTTTATTTACAATAATATGATGCGCGCGGTTTACTTCAAGAATGGGCATACCATAAATGGGAGATGTAGGATCTGTTTTTGCAGCTGGATTAACAACATCATTAGCACCTACAACCAGTACAACATCTGTTTGATCAAATTCGGGATTAATATCATCCATTTCAACTAATTTATCATACGATACATTCGATTCGGCAAGTAAAACGTTCATATGACCGGGCATACGTCCTGCAACGGGATGAATTGCATATTTCACTTCAACACCTCGCTCTTCTAATAAGTTTTCAAGCTCTTTAATGGTATGCTGTGCCTGCGCTACGGCAAGCCCATACCCAGGTACAATAACTACTTTTTTTGAATAATTCATTAGTACGGCAATATCAGATGCATTTAAATCTCGCGTACTACCTTTTTCAGTAGTGCTTGCAGATGTTGTAGCCGATGCGCCAAAAGCACCAAATATTACACTGCTTAAGGAACGGTTCATGGCTTTACACATTACCAATGTAAGCAATGTGCCAGCTGAACCCACAAGTATACCTCCGGTAAGCATTACTTTATTATCATATAAAAAACCTCCAAATGCCGCAGCAAGTCCGGTAAAAGAATTTAGTAATGAAATTACAACGGGCATATCCGCACCGCCAATGGGTATAGTAAACAGTACACCGTATACAAGTGCACCTAAAAATAAAAGCATTGCCGATGCAAGAGTCCCACCATTAAGTACAAAATAAATGGCATATCCTATTAAGGCAATTAAAAAAGCTGTATTAATAATATTGTAGTATGGAAGTCTGATGGGTTTTGCCATGGTTCCATTTAATTTTAAAAACGCTATTACACTGCCACTAAAAGACACCGAACCTATTATTAATCCAGCTAAAATTGTAGCGATAAGACCATAGGGAAGTCCGTTGGCAAGAAACAACAATAAGGATAATGGATTTGCATTAATAGAATGATACAAATGCTGTAATTCAATAATTGAAATAAGCGCAGCACACGCACCACCCATTCCATTAAACATAGAAACGAGTTCGGGCATTTTTGTCATCTGAACTTTTTTGGCTGTAATCCAGCCAACCAAGGTGCCACTTAATAATGCCAATACTAAAACAGCATATACCGCTACAGGAATTGGTTTTAATTCACCTTGAGCATTGGTGTGAAAAAAAATAGTGGCAAAAATAGAAACAACCATACCTAAAGCGGCTATGGCATTTCCGCTTCGTGCACGTTTTGGACTGCCCATCATTTTTAGTCCAATAATAAAAGTTAAAGCGCCACATAAATAACTTACTGTTTTAATACCAGTATATAAACCAAGTTCCATTATCATTATTTTTTCTTTTTAAACATTTCTAACATTCGGTCTGTTACTACAAATCCTCCTACAACATTTAAGGTGCCTAAAAACACAGCTAAAAATCCTAAACTATATTCTAAGAGCCCTGGTTCCTCCATATTTAATAGCACTATAATCGCTCCCACAATTACAACACCGTGTATGGCATTAGCTCCCGACATCAGTGGGGTGTGAAGCACCGTAGGTACGCCACCAATAACTTCAATACCAACAAAAACAGAAAGTAAAATAAAATAGAGCATCATTTGATGCGCTGTAATCCAAGAGAGTATATGTTCCATAGGTTATTTTTAATTATTTTTTATTACAGTGGGATGTACGGCTTTTCCTTCGTATACCAATAAGGCACCTTTGGTAATATCTTCTTCCATTTCCCAGCGCATGCCGTCGCCATTGGCTAAATGTAAAACCAAGGTTGCAATATTTTTAGCATAAAGCGCACTTGCATTTTTTGGAAGCAATGCGGGCAAATTACTTTCGCCAATAATGGTAACCCCATTACATAGTATGGTTTCATTTAATTGGGTACCAAAAACATTACCGCCTTGCTCAGCAGCCATATCTACTACAACACTGCCGGGCCGCATGCCATTTAACATGTCTTCGGTTACTAATAAGGGGGCTTTTTTTCCAGGAATTAATGCCGTTGTTATTACCACGTCAGCTTCGGTAACATGTTTAGCCAGCAGTTCATGCTGACGCTTTAAAAAATCTGCACTCAAATCTTTTACATATCCGCCTTCTGTTTTAACAGCATCATCGTGTTTAACAGAAATGTATTTAGCTCCCAAAGATTCAACCTGTTCTTTTGTTTCGGGACGAATATCACTCACCTCTACTACAGCCCCTAATCGTTTGGCAGTAGCTATAGCTTGAAGTCCGGCAACACCTGCTCCAAAAATAACAACCTTGGAGGGTTTAATGGTTCCAGCAGCTGTGGTCATCATAGGAAAAATTTTACCAAGACAATCAGCAGCCATTAATACGGCTTTATAACCTGCTAAATTTGCCTGTGAGGATAGGGCATCCATTTTTTGCGCTCTTGAAATGCGGGGAACGGCATCCATACTAAAAGCAGAAATTCCGGCAGCACAACACGCTGCAATAAGTTCAGGATGTGTAGCGCCATACATAAATGAAATTAAAACCGCCTTGGGTTTTAGCTTTGCAATTACATCCAGATGGGGCGCATTTACTTGTAACAAAATATCAACCTGTTTAAGTATGTCATCCGCAGATGTTAGGTTTGCTCCTGCATGTTGGTACATGGCATCTGTATATCCTGCTGCTGTTCCGGCATCCGATTCAATATGTATGTTAAATCCTTTTTTTTGTAATTCCGTAACCACGTCCGGACTCAGCGCAACACGGTTTTCCTTGAATTTAGTTTCTTTTAAAGTTCCAATTTGTATCATAACGGTATGCAATGTTAATCTAATTTTTCAGTTTTAAAAACTGGTTTTTCAAACTATTTTTTCAAAAGATGAGGCCGTCGTAATCGTGTGCGTTCTATACTTTGTGCCATGCGCCATTGTTCTATATCCGCTGCATGTCCGCTTAACAATACATCTGGCACAGTCCATGTATTAAACGCAGCAGGACGTGTGTATACGGGGGGTGCAATTAAATCATCTTGAAACGAATCACTTAGCGCCGATTGTTCATCCCCTAAAACGCCGGGTATTAAACGGATTATGGAATCACTAATTACGGCTGCTGCCAATTCACCGCCACTCATTACATAATCCCCAATGCTAATTTCACGGGTAATTAAATGTTCGCGAATACGTTCGTCTATACCTTTATAATGCCCACACAGTATAATAATATTTTGTAGTGTAGATAATTGGTTGCAACGTCTTTGCGTTAGAGGTTCACCATCCGGGCTGGTATATATTACCTCATCGTATGCACGTTCTTGTTTAAGCGCAGCTATACAATTGTATACCGGTTCAATTCGCAGCACCATTCCTGCACCACCGCCATACGGATAATCGTCAATTTGGCGCTGCTTGTTTAAAAGCGCATAATCTCTAAGTGCAATTATGCGAACAGTTGCAATTTGCTTTTCGGATGCACGCTGAACAATAGAATGTAAAAAAAAACTATCTAATAATTCGGGTACTGCAGAAATAATATCAATGTGCATAGCCATTTCAATGGAAATTAGAGTTTAACTGAACATGTTCGCCCTGTACCTTACGATTTAAAAAGTAGCTGGCCATGCTGTTAAATAATTCTTTATCCTCAGTGGTAAAGTATCGGTGGTAAAGATCTTTATTACAAAGCGCATCGGTTTCTAAATGCCGCTGTAAATAGGCTTTAAGTGCTTTGGCAACAAGTATCCCCTGTGAAATGACCCGGGCACGTGCCCCAATTTGCTGAATAATTTGAGATTCAATTAAGGGATAATGTGTGCAGGCTAAAACAACAGTGTCAATGTTCGCATCAAATTGAAAAAGGGCATCGGTATATTGTTTTATAAATAATTGCATGGCCTTAGAATGCGTTTCCTGATTTTCAATTAAAGGCACCAACATGGGGCAGGCTTGCTGATATACGGTTATATCGGGAAAAAATTTTTCAATTTCTATTTTATACGAATCAGATTTTACAGTACCCGATGTTCCTAAAATACCAACACGACGGGTTTTTGTCCATAAGCCGATTTGTTCTGTGGTGGGTCGTATAACACCTAAAACGTTTCGCTTTGGCCAGTATTTAGGTATATCGCGTTGCTGTATGGTGCGCAATGCTTTGGCAGAGGCCGTATTGCATGCTAAAATAACCAATGGACAACCGGCTGTGAATAAAAAGTTGAGTGCCTCAAGTGTATACTGGTGAATTACTTCAAAACTTCGTGATCCGTATGGTGCCCGTGCATTATCGCCTAAATAATAAAATTGTTTATCGGGTAATTCCTGGATAAAAGCATCTAAAATGGTTAATCCTCCAAATCCACTGTCAAAAACCCCGATAGGTCCTTTTTGCATACTTATAAAGGTAATTATTACATCCTGTATTTTTACTATCAGGGCATACCAAAGTACAACTTTTAGCGTTGATGTAGTATGTTAAGATTGCTGTGGGGGATATGCTGTATACTGATTTGCCAAAACCATGACGCGCAGATGCAACGCCGAACTTTTGTACAACATGAACTGGGATTTTTTGCAGGCGGGTCCTATTATTTAGGAGATTTAAATCCACTAGCACATTTTAAAGGATCACAACCAGCCAGTGGCGCATATTACCGTATGGCCCTAAGCCACCGTTATGCCCTTCGTACTGCGTTTAGTTACGGTACTCTTTTTGCCGATGACGCATTAAGTACAGAACCTTTTCAAACAGAGCGAAATTTAAGATTTGAGGCACCGTTGTATGAATTGGCATTAACCGGTGAATTTAATTTTGTGGATTACCGCATTGGTCATAAAACAGACCGTTTTAGTTTTTTTATTTTTTCAGGTATTGCCGGGTACTATTTTCAACCGCGGGCTGTAATAAACAATCAGCGTGTAGCGTTAAACGAGTTAAAAACAGAAGGACAGGTGTCTGCCTATTCTAACAAGGGCTTTTCTATCCCATTTGGAGTTGGCTTAAAATTTAATTTTGGACAACGTGCCGGCATAGCTCTTGAGTGGGGTCTTAGAAAAACATTTAACGATTATTTAGATGATGTAAGTACAGTTTATAAATTAACGGGCATTGAAGGTATTCCACAAAATCGCACCGGCTCTATGCGTGGTAATCCAAATAATACCGATTGGTATAGCTTTTATGGTGTAAACCTTTGTTTCAAATTGCCTTCACGCAGAGGCCCATGCTACAGCAATGGTTCCGGATACTGGAAAAAAATTAAACATATAAAATTTTCTAGTCCTTCAATATTCTAAACAGAGTAGGCGCATTTCCACTTTGTTTAAATTCAAGAATGTAAATGCCTTTAACTAATGTTTCAAGATTTAAACTGCGTTTAAAAACCGTTGCATCGTATATCCATTGGTGATGGTCAATACATTTTCCTTCAACAGTAAGTAAACGAAGTGCTACCTGCGAACCCGGCGTACAATTTTTAAAATGTAATTGTAAAATAGATTTTACAGGGCTGGGAAACACCAATAATTGTGTTTTACCTAAATGAAGGGGGCGATTAAACGATTCACATACATCTACCCAAACCCATTGGGTTATTTGCGATTTACAACCATTGGCATCTGTACCGGTACAGGTATACTGGGTGCTACCCACAGGTTGTATAAATAAAGGATTTACAATATGCGTTCCAGGCTCCCATGTATACTGCAAGGCGCCTTGGGCTGTAAGTAATATAGACTCTTCAGTACATATCATGGTATCGGAGTTAAATACACTTAAGGTAGGCTGTGGCCAAACCCACAACGCATAGGTAGCCTCTTTAACACATCCGTTTGCGCCGGTACCGGTAACAGTAAATGTAGTGGTAACACTGGGTGTAATTAAAAGGGCCGGGCCGCCTGATCCGGTATTCCAGGTGTATGTTTGAGCTCCATTTGCTGTTAAACTGGTACTGGTTCCTGCACAAATACTTGGTACACCGCTAATGCTTATGTTTGGTGCCGGCACAACACTTAAAGAAACGGTTTTAGATTGTGCGCATCCGTTGACACCAACCCCCGTTACAGTATATATTTGAGTAATGGTAGGGCTTACTACAATACTGCTTTGTATTACAGAACCGGGCAACCAGGTGTAAGAAGTTGCACCGCCAGTGCTTAGTGTTGTTTGTCCCGGTGCACAGAGGGTGTATTGTGACCCAATTGACAATGTGGGCTGTGGTAAAACGGTAAACACTTTTGAAACCACAGTGCCAGGGCCTGCGGCATTAGATGCAATAAGACTAATTGTATACGTTCCAGGACTTTGTGCTGTAAACACCGGATTTGAAGCGGTTAATGCCGATAAGCTGGTATTAGCTACAGGAGTTACAGTCCATGACCAGGCTGTAGGTGTATTTGAAGACTGATCGGTTAAAACATATGGTTTCCCTGCACATATACTGGTTATGCTTGGCGAAAAATCACAAACCGGAGCTTGCAGGGGGGCAAATAAACTGGCCACCCATACGCCGCGACCGTAGGTGGCAGCAAAAAGTAAACCTTGATTAGCCGGAGAAATTTCAAGTTCAGATATGGGAACGTTAGGTAAATTGGTATTATATAGGGTCCATGCATTACTGCTGTTGTCTTTATAATATACACCCACATCCATACCAACATAAACGCGGTCGTTTGAGCCCGGCTCATATACAATGCAATTAGCCGGAATATTGGGTAAATTAAACGAAATATTAGTCCAGCTGGTTCCACCGTTAGCGGTATAAAATACTTTATTGCCCGCAGAATAACTGCTTAACACCACCCATGCTTTGTTGGCATCTGTAGGGGATACACAAATATATTCGGGCCAACCCAAATTAATAGGCACACTACCTGTAATGGTGGTCCAAGAACTGCCAGCATTGGTAGTTTTATAGATGCCGTCGCTTTTAACAACATAAATTACCTGATTGTTTGATAATGAAATTGCAAATTCCCGCACCTGCGTGGTAGTGGGCATTGGCGCCAGGGTAGACCATGATGCAGCTAAATTATTGGATACAAACATGTCTTGTCTGCCACAATATAAACGTGTAGATACCATGGGATCTTGTTTCCAAACGGTTAACCAGGGCGCATTTCCCGTTAATCCGGTTGTAGCGCCGCTCCAATTAATACCTCCATTGGTAGAACGGTTCATGCCTCCGTTTTGATATTCACCAAAAACATTTTGATCGTTGGTACGATCAATAAAACAGTCCATCCCATCTCCGCCTAATGCGGCATTGTAAGAACTCCCGTTCCAAATACTGGTGCCATTGTCTTGATGGCCCGAAATCCATTTGTTGGCCGTTAAGGACGACATGCCCATACGATAAATTTGTGAGATGTTCATGCTGCCACATATTTCTGTCCATCCGTTTGCTGTTCGGCGGTAAACGGTTCCGTCATTTACTACATATAACGTGCCATCGGGCGCATATTCTAAATCATGTTGATCGGCATGAGTAAATGGCGCGCCCGAACCCACCCAGTGTCCGTATATACTCCAGGTTGCACCTGCATCAGTGCTGCGCCAAACGTTTACACCGCCAACAACAACTTCATCTTTGTTATTGGGCGAGCTGGCAATACATAAATCGTACCATCCTTGTCCTCCACTATCGGTTCCTGCATTGGACCATCCTAATAAATTTAGAGTATTTGTACTTGCAGTAAACGACATACCACTGTTTACAGAAGTATAAAAGCCCTGATAGCCGCTGTTACTACTGCTCGAAGCCAGTACATAGACGTAGTTAGCATCATTTGTGCTAACTGCAATGGCCATTCGGTTAACGCCCGTTGTGGGAATACCTGTAGTAATTTGCATAAAATTTTGCCCCCCATTGGTTGATACACTAAATGAATTACCAGCTGCATATACGGTATTAGGATCTCCGGGTTTAAATTCTAAGTCACAGGTATTAGCTGCATTTACTAAGGTCCAATTGGCACCACCGTTGGCGGTACGGTAAACGCCTGTATTTGTGGCAGCTAATAAAATTTGAGGATTACTCGGATTAATTATTAAGCGCCGAATTAAAAACCAATTTGAAACCGGATTGGTTAAGCCGGTTGTAACCCAGTTTTGTCCACCATTGGTAGTTTTAAGAACGCCAATACTGCGGTTATCACCCGCATCTCCGTCTCCGGTTGCCAAATACATAACCAGGGTATTGGTTGGGTCTACTGCTAAATCACTGCAGCCGGTAACGGGTAAAAAATCGGTAGTAGTGGTCCAGGTTTGGCCCGCATTGCTACTTGACCATAAACCGCCGGCCGGTGCGCCTACCCATAAACGTGAAAAATTGGTAGGATGTACGGTTATAAAATTTAATCGCCCCGATTTTAAAAGCTGTGCACCGGCACTGCCATTTATAGGTCCCATGGGACCCACCGCCGTCCACGTTGCCGAGGCAGTTAATGCTACATTTCCTAAAGGTTTTAATTGAAGCTGTTCGGCTTTCCAGTCTTCAAAATGTTTTTCGGTTAGCTGTAAGGCACTTAAATTACCACTTGGAAAAACCCGGGGTTCGGCAAAATGTTCAAAGCGCCTAAAAGCCTTATATCCTTTACCTTTTTCATTTTTATCGTGTGTTTGCCAATAGTTTTCAAAGGATTGCTGAATAGTATACAAATTTGCATTTGGCATTTGCAGCAGTTCAAACCATTGTTGTGCCGAAACAACAAAAGTTGCAAACACAAAACCAATACATAAAAAGGATTTAATAAACATGGTATAAAGATAGGCAAAAGGTTAATTAAACTGTTGATAACGCCCATTATATAATGTCAACATTATACGTATAACATATATTTTAGTGCCATGTCTGTAATAAAATTTGCTTCCCAATACCTTTTGGTTTTTTGTTTAATTTTTAATTCTTGTTCAAGTTTAAAAGACGCTAAAACGCAAGCCAAAAATTGTAATGACAATTTAAAAACCTGTCAAGCCAAATTACAGCAAATGGAACTGGAGTTGGCTGATTTATCAGAACGTCAGCAAAACCACAATCAGCAATTAAAAACCCTAATTAAGGATACTACAAGTGCAAACGCACAATTTCGACAAGCCATGCTGGAGCTCGCCGCCATACAAAAATTAAATACTGAACTTAAAGCCCGTATTAACCAGCTACAAAATGGCTCTGATCGTGAAAATGCAAAACTCAGCGGCTCTTTGCAAAAAACCCGTGACGATTTGCTAAAAAAACAAGATGAATTAAACGAACTTGAAAACCAGCTTAACCGTCAACGCAAAGCCTTAGATATTTTAAATGAGGAATTAAAAAAACGTGAAGCACGAGTGGCCGAACTGGAAGATATTTTAAAACGTAAAGATGATGCCGTTACGGCATTAAAGCGAAAATTATCGGAGGCATTATTAGGCTTTGAAAACAAAGGCCTAACCATTACTCAAAAAAATGGAAAAGTATATGTAAGTATGGATGAAAGTCTGTTATTTGCCAGTGGAAAAACCGAAATCGAAGGTAAAGGCGTGGAGGCGCTGCGTCATGTAGCCAAAGTGTTAGAACAAAATCCAGATATAAATATTATGGTTGAAGGCCATACCGACGATGTACCCATGAACGGTAAAGGCGAAATCAAAGACAATTGGGATTTAAGTGTAATGCGCGCCACCTCAATTACCAAAATTATACTAAATGCAGGTAATATAAATGGTAGCCGCATAACCGCAGCAGGGCGGGCAGAGTATTTTCCCCTTGAAAAAGGAAGTACACCCGATGTGCGTAAAAAAAACCGAAGAACCGAACTAATATTAAGTCCAAAACTGGATGAGTTATTTAAAGTTTTAGAGGCTAATTAGGGTTTTACTTTGAGCAAATTTTATATAGTGTTATTTATAGTATTTCATGATTGATTTTATTATTTAAATTATTTGGGCGATGCCTTCGGCCCAGGCTTCTTCGGGCTCGCTTTGCTCGGTTGCCTTTGGCAAACCAAGCCCTACGTATCCCTATCGCGTGTTTTGATTTTATTTAATTGAGATGTTTTATTTGGGCGATGCCTTCGGCCCGGGCTTCTTTGGGCTCGCTTTGCTCGGTTGCCTTCGGCGAACCAAGCCCTACGTATCCCTATCGCGGGTTGAGATATTTTATTAGGGCGCGTCCCTTCTGGACGGACTCAAATTTTTTGATGTATTTCAAATCAATCGGCAATATAAACTATACCTTA
>RFNG01000154.1 GCA_009927275.1 Sphingobacteriia bacterium
TAAACGAAACAATTTTGTAAAATACGCAATAGGGATACGCAGGGCTTGGTTCATTGCGCAGCAAAAACCGAGCAAAGCGAGCCCGGAGTAGCCCGGGCCGAAGGCATCGCCCTAATACTTCAAACAAAAAATCATATTCAGAAGGCACCGCTCTAAACATAATTCAACATAAAAACAAAACCGCGATAGGGATTCGCAGGGCTTGGTTCATTGCGCAGCAATAACCGAGCAAAGCGAGCCCGGAGTAGCCCGGGCCGAAGGTATCGCCCTAATATTTCAATCAAAAAAACCTAATCAGAAAGCATCGCCCATGAAAAGAATTAACAAAAAACTAAAAGCATAATCTATAAAATATTAAAATTTAGTAAAAAAATATAAAACTAAAATCGCATTTGTTATACGGATTATTCTATTGAAATATTACAAACCCACAATACATAAACAAGCTTAATAAATTAATACCTTTATCCTATGAAAGCTTACGTTGAAGATTTTCCTAACCAAATTTTAAACGCCTTACAACGTTGTGATGAACAAACTGAAATTCATCCTAAAACTTTTAACTGCATAATTATTGCTGGCATGGGAGGCTCGGGCATATGTGGAATGATTTTTAACGATTTGTATAAAAATAATATTACATGCCCCGTAATACCCTTACAAAACTACGATTTACCGGCTTTTGTAAACCATGAAAGCCTTGTAATTTTATGTAGTTATTCGGGAAATACGGAAGAAACCCTTTCGGTTTTTCAACAAGCTATTGAACGCCAAAGCTACTGTATTGCTATGTGCAGTGGCGGAATATTAGCCAAACGTGCTAAAGAATTGCAAATTCCTTGTTACTCAATGCCCACAGGACAACCACCCAGGGCGAGTATTGCGTACCCCTTTGTATTTATTTGTGATATTTTTACAAAGTTGGGATTATTAAAAGACGCTTATGCTGAATTAAAAAATCTATCAATATTTTTAAAATCTGAAACTACCGAATTAAAATCTCTGGCATTTGATATTGCCAAAACCTGTTTACACAGTTTACCCATATTGTATGGATTTGGATTAACAGAAGGTGTATTGATTCGATGCCGACAACAAATTAATGAAAATTCTAAAATGCTTTGCTGGCATCATATGTTTCCAGAAATGAATCATAACGAACTGGTAGGCTGGGCGGAACAACAACCCCATTCCGTTGTACTGGCTTTTCATACTGCATTTGATGTGACGCGAAATATTAAACGATTTGAATTTTGCAAGCCTATTTTTGAAAGCCGCTGCAAAGCCGTTTTAAACTTGTATGCTAAAGGACATACTGCGCTTGAACAAAGTTTTTACCTTATTTTATTGGGCGATTGGATTAGTTGCTATTTAGCAGATTTAAAAGCTATAGATCCCACTGAAGTAAAGGTAATTGACGGTCTAAAGGCATTTTTAAATTCATAAATGCAACAGATTTTATTTTGCGATTTAGGTCTAATGGACTTTAAAACATGCTGGGATTTTCAGGAAACCTTGTTTGAAGACATGCTGAACAAAAAAATGCAAGCACGTACAAATAATACTGCATTACAAAATCCACAACATTATTTATTTTTTGTTGAACACCCGCATGTATACACCTTGGGCAAAAGTGGTAAAGCTGAACATTTACTGGCTCAACCAGCATTTTTAAAACAGATTCAAGCTACTTTTTACCGCATCAACAGAGGCGGTGATATAACATACCATGGGCCCGGACAACTGGTCGGCTATCCCCTACTCGATCTTGATTTCTTTTTTACCGATATACACAAATACCTACGATTATTAGAAGAAACCATGATTTTGGTATTGGCACACTATGGTATACATGCTGGGCGCAGAAGTGGTGAAACTGGCGTTTGGATTGATGCCGAAGTAGCACATAAAGCACGCAAGATATGTGCTTTTGGAGTGCGCTGCAGCCGTTGGGTTACCATGCATGGATGGGCTTTAAATGTAAATAACGATTTGAGTTATTTTAATCATATTGTACCCTGTGGCATAAAAGATAAAGGGGTAACCAGTATGCAAGCTGAACTCGGTAAACCAATTGATATGCATGCACTTAAAGCACAAATAAAACTTCAATTTGGTATTTTGTTTAATGCAGTATTAAAAACATGTACAGTAGGTTCTATAAATGAATCGCTAACAAAATCACTGTAAATTAAATTTAATCCTTTTGCAGTATACCTTCAAAAGGTACGCGATGTTTGATAGAACGGCTGAGTGTAATTTCATCTGCAAATTCAAGACTGTCACCAACAGCTAATCCCCGGGCAATTGAACTTAATTTAACGTTAAAGGGGGCTAATTTTCTAAAAATATAAAAGGCTGTAGTTTCGCCTTCCATAGAAGTATTCAAGGCCAGAATTACCTCTTGTACCTTTGTGCTTTCAACTCGATGTACTAAACTGTCTAAATGTAACATGCTGGGCGATATGCCATCCATTGGTGAAATAAGTCCGCCCAATACATGGTAAAGACCTGTAAATGATTTGCTGCTTTCTAAGGCCAATACATCACGATAATCTTCAACAACACATATACATGAGGCATCTCGGTTTGTGTTTTGACATACCGCACAAACTTCAGTTTCAGTAAGCGTATAGCAGGTTTTACAATATTGTAATTCATGACTTAAACGATGCAGTAGGGTACTTAAATCTTGTAAAGCCTCCGGGCCCGATTTTATTAAATTTAAAACAAAGCGGAGTGCAGACTTTTTTCCAATACCTGGAAGCGAGGCAAATCGCTCTGTTGCATCTTGAATTAATTTGGAATGCAATTCCATATACAAAAGTATCTATAAGATGGCATTGTTTATAACATTCTCATTACAAGATATGAACCTAAAATACGAATTTTAATTTCGTAGTATGAATTATATGCCTCTGGTTTTAATAAGCTATCTGGCAATTTTATTAGGAATGGCCTTTTGGACGGCACGACGTGCCGACAATCAAAGCTTTTTTATAGGCAATAAAAGCAGCAACTGGATACTTGTTGCATTTGGCATGATTGGCACTTCATTGTCAGGAATGACCTTTATTTCTGTTCCAGGCACCGTAGGCTCAGGCGGATTTAATTATGGCTGGGTAGTTTTGGGCTATGGATTAGGGTACCTCGTAATTGCATATATTTTATTGCCGCTATATTATAAACTTGAATTAACATCCATTTACAAATACTTAAATCATCGGTTTGGCGATTTAGCACATCAAACCGGCGCATGGATTTTTATTGTATCACGTACCCTGGGTGCAACTTTGCGATTGTATTTGGTTATACATATACTTGAACGGTATGTGTTACAATCATGGGGTTTAAATTTTCATATTACGGCTGTGTTTATAATGCTTTTAATTGTACTATATACATTTAAAGGTGGAGTAAAAACAATTGTTTGGACCGACACCTTACAAACCACCTTTATGCTTTTAGCTCTTGTAATTTGCACCTATTTTATTTTGGATCGTTTACAATTAAATATTTCTCAGGCTTGGATTAAAATGCAAGAACAACAGCTTACTAATTGGCATGGTGACCGTATTATGAATTCAGGTTACTGGCTTAAACAACTATTGGGGGGCTTTTTTATAACCATTGCCATGACCGGGCTTGACCAGGAAATGATGCAAAAAAACATCAGTGTTAAAACGCTTAAAGATGCCCGTAAAAATATACTATGCTTTAGTGTAATTATAGTGCTAGTAAACTTTGTGTTTTTATTTTTAGGCGGTCTTTTACAATTGTACAATACAAAACTCCATCTCCATTTAATTGGCGATGCCATATTTCCGGGTATTGCTTATTCGCCTACATTGCCTTGGCTTATGGCTTTATTTTTTTTAATTGGATTAGTTTCTGCATTATTTCCAAGCGCAGACGGTGCATTAACCGCTGTAACAGCATCTGTTTGTGTAGATGTTTTACATATTGACCAACGCATGCATTTAAACGCCCTACAAAAAACTAAATTGCGTAAAGGCATTCATGGCGTTATGGCGCTACTATTTTTAATTTGTGTTTTTATTTTTAAAGCCGTTGATCAAGGCTCTTTAATTCAATTATTACTTAAAATAGCCGCACTTACCTACGGTCCTTTACTGGGTTTATTTGCATTTGGAATTTTTACAAAATTTCAAATTTCTAAACCAGGTATATTAATTACCTGTATAGCCGCGCCGGTGCTTTCGTATGGACTTCAATTCCTTTTAAATAAACATTTACATTACGAAATTGGTCCTGAATTACTTCTAATAAATGGTAGTATTGCGTTTTTAGGATTTTGGATTTTTAAGAAAAATGCTGAAGTACTAATATAAATACTATCCATACAAATTAGCAACTGTTATTAAAAATATTAGATGTAGTATATTAAGTATTTAAAAAGAAAAAACAGTAAAACCTTTATGAAACAATGTATTTAAAACACAAAATTAAATGAAGCGTTATAACTAATGCCTCTTAAATTTCTGTTTTGAGAAAATGGTATAAAATAACTTACATAGGTATCCAGTAAAATATATTTATTTTTAAAAAGTTCTAATCCTATTGAGGGAGAAATGTAGGCGGCATTTAATTTTTTGGAATCTGAAGATATCATTACGGTACCTAATGTATAGCCTGAATAGAGATTAAAATATTTACGGTTTCCTCTGCCTAAATGTCGTGAGTAATAATCCTGTCCAAAACCCAGTAAAAATAATTCTGAATAACGTAAACTGTCATTCGGAGATGGTTTTAATGCCTTGTATGCACCTGCTAAAAGATAGCTTTTACCTTTAGTAAATAAATATTTTAAAAAGTAGCCCTGGTAATTTGAATATGAAATACCCGCTTTGGGTGATTCTAGCATAAGATTTGAAAATGTGATACCTGGCATATTTACAAATTTTAACTTGGTATCGGTTGGCATAGTAGACTCTTCCGTAAAATGGATGTTAACTGTATACATATTATCCTGTAAATTGTAATTTAAAAGTTCTTTTTCCTTTTGATGTATGGACTCTTCAATTAATTTTAATTCTTTCCAAAATCCGTAATAGGAGTCTGATTTTGTGTCAAGTTTAGAAATCAATTCCGTGTATGAATTTTTCTTTTCTGTTAAATACTTTATTTCCAGTTGAATTTCTTGTATTCTGCTGGAATTATTTACAGTGGTTATTTTTTTTATTAATAAAGTGCCAAACGAATTTAAACTATCCTCTAACAATTTATATTGTGCGTCATTTAAAATCAAATTAAAATCAGCATATGCCTTGCTTACATCTTGACTGTTAATTTGAAATTGATGCGATTCAATAAAATGGGATAATTTTAATTTATGGCTTGTAAAATCTAACGTGTTTATTGAAATATCTACGAGTGTTGAATGGTATTGGTAATGATGTTGTGCACTACTGTTGGTGAAATATAAAAAAACTAATATTACGTTAAATCCGGCTTTAATTTTCTTAATCATCATAAATCATTTAATTTAATTAATAAACTATGTATTCAAAAGTACAATTTTTAAAACAAGGCTATACCCCTGAAAATTAGTCACGTTTCAATTACCAATTACGACAATTTGACTTTAAGTTTTTAAAAACCATGCCGTTATAACTGATTTTGGACATTGGAATAAAATTGGCACCAACAGTATTAAAAAAAATATGAATTTAAACGCATTTACTGTTAAAGCTCAAGAAGCCATTCAACAATCGCTTCAAGAAGCCATGCAGCGTAACCATAATGTAATTGAACCGGCACACATTTTTAAAGGTATAACCGATGTTGATCAGCATGTATGGCCCTTTTTATTTAAAAAATTACAGGTACAGCCAGAAAAAATTGCAGCTGTAATTGAGCGTATACTTAATCAGATACCAAAAGTAAGCGGCACAAATACACAGCTATCTGCAGCCGGACAAGAAGTATTATTAAAAGCACAAAGCGCTGCAAAAAAACTAAACGACGAGTTTGCCGCCATTGAGCATCTGCTTTTGGGAATAATTTTAGTTAAAAGTCCGGTACAGCAGTATTTAAATGATATTGGCATTTCAGAAAAAAATTTACAATCGGCAATTTCAGAATTACATCAAGGCGAGCGTGTTACCAGTGCAACACAAGAAGAACAATACCAAGCCCTAAATAAATTTGCAGTAAATTTAAATCAACAGGTAATTGCAGGAAAACTTGATCCCGTAATTGGACGCGATGAGGAAATCAGAAGGGTTTTACAAATTTTATCTCGGCGCACTAAAAATAATCCTATTTTAGTTGGTGAACCCGGCGTTGGAAAAACAGCAATTGCCGAAGGCCTGGCGCATCGCATTCGCAGTGGTGATGTGCCCGAAAATCTTAAAAGTAAGCAGGTATTTGCATTGGATATGGGTGCACTTATTGCCGGTGCAAAATTTAAAGGTGAATTTGAAGAACGCTTAAAAGCTGTTGTAAAAGAGGTTATTAAAAGCTCCGGAGAAATCATTTTATTTATAGATGAAATTCACACGTTAGTGGGTGCCGGCGGAAGCGGCGAAGGTGCCATGGATGCCGCAAACATTTTAAAACCTGCACTTGCCCGAGGCGAATTACGTGCCATTGGCGCCACTACGCTTAACGAATATCAAAAGTACTTTGAAAAAGACAAAGCGTTAGAACGTCGTTTTCAAAAAGTACTTGTAGACGAACCTGCTGCAGAAGATGCCATTTCTATATTACGGGGCATCAAAGAAAAATACGAATTGCATCATCAGGTTCGCATTAAAGATGAAGCCATTATAGCAGCCGTTGAATTATCACAGCGGTATATTAACGACCGTTTTTTACCCGATAAAGCCATTGATTTAATGGATGAGGCTGCCTCTAAATTACGAATGCAGATAAATTCCATGCCAATTGAGCTTGATACCATTGAACGTTCTATAATGCAACTTGAAATAGAACGCGAGGCCATAAAACGTGAACACGAAGACGAAAGGGTAAACACCCTTAGTCAAGAAATATCAAAATTACAAGAACAACGAAATATACTTCGCGCACGATGGCAATCTGAAAAAGAATCCATCCAAAAAATTCAGCTGTTAAAAACACAAATTGAAGATTATAAACAGCAGGCAGCGGTTTTTGAAAAACAAGGCGATTATGGTAAAGTAGCCGAATTACGCTATGGCCGCATTAAAGACACCGAACTGCAATTGCAAGCATTAGAGCAACAACTTGGAACCGCTAAAGCCTCTGGTGCCTTATTATTAAAAGAAGAAGTAGATCGTGAAGATATTGCAGCCGTAATTAGCGCCTGGACCGGCATACCTTTAAAAGGCATGCTTCAAAGCGAAAAAGAAAAATTACTTCAACTTGAAGATGAATTGCACAAACGCGTTGTAGGACAATCTGAAGCAATAAATGCACTTTCAGATGCTGTAAGGCGAAGCCGGGCCGGTTTACAAGATCAAAAACGTCCCATAGGATCATTTATTTTTTTAGGCACAACCGGTGTAGGTAAAACCGAACTTGCCAAGGCACTGGCTGAATTTTTATTTAATAATGAAAATGCCATGACCCGTATTGATATGAGTGAATTTCAAGAGCGTCATGCCATAAGCCGATTAATTGGCTCACCGCCCGGTTATGTAGGCTATGAAGAGGGCGGACAACTTACCGAAGCGGTTAGGCGAAAACCTTACAGTGTTATTTTGTTAGATGAAATAGAAAAAGCACATCCTGATGTATTTAATATTTTGCTGCAAGTTTTAGACGATGGACGATTAACAGATAATAAAGGCCGTACCGTCAATTTTAAAAACACTATTGTAATTATGACCAGTAATTTAGGAGCCCAACGCATTCAAGAACAAATAGGCGACATAGACGATGACAATCGTGATCGGATATTAGCCAAATTAAAGGTGGAACTCTTTGATTTACTCAAATCTACATTACGACCTGAGTTTATTAACCGTATTGATGAATTAATTTTGTTTGAACCTTTAAACCGTAATCAAATACATGCCATTGTTGAACTTCAATTACAACATTTGCAACAACAATTAGCATTACAACATTTAAAATTTAATTGGACCTCAGAAGCCCTTGAATGGCTTGCTCAACTTGGTTATGATCCGCAATTTGGTGCTCGTCCGGTAAAACGTGTTATTCAAAAACAAGTGTTAAATGAGCTCTCTAAGGCATTGCTATCGGGACGACTGGATACTCAAAAATCAATTATACTGGATATGTTTGAACAACAATTTGTATTTCGGCATGAGCATTAAGATTTTTTTAACTGCTCCCGTTCAAATGCATCCCAACGCTCCAGGCAAGTCTTAAAATCTTCGGGGAGTTCAGCTTCAATGGTAAGTAATTGCTGCGTAAAAGGGTGCTTAATACTAAGGGATTGCGCATGAAGTGCCTGTCTGGGCAAAAGTTCAAGCTGATGATGAACAAACTGCCGGTACGATGCCGTGTTTAAACCCCGTAATACAATATCCCCTCCATACTCAGAATCACCAAATAAGGGATGTCCCATGGTTTTAAAATGCACCCGTATTTGATGTGTTCGTCCTGTTTCAAGACGGCATTCAAGCAATGTTAAATACGAATAACGTTTTAAAACCGAAAGTGGGTAATTGCAGTTTTTCCTAAATCCGAATCCTCAGCAAAGCCATACATGCGTTTTCTATTTTTTGGATCACGCCCCACGCGGTATTTTAAAGTTCCCGAATTTTGAGGGATAACACCCCAACATAAGGCAATATACCTGCGGTCTAAATCGTGTTCATAAAAAAGTCGTGCCAGGCGCATCATGGCATGTTCTGTTTTAGCAATAAGGAGAATCCCTGAAGTATTTTTATCAATGCGATGAACCAAGCCGGGACGTTCAAGTTTTAAATCTCCACTTACCAGTTGTGAACGCACTGGTAAATTTTGAAAATGAAACAATAAAGCGTTTACAAGTGTTCCTGAATAATGTCCAAATGCCGGATGCACCACCATGCCGGGAGGTTTATTTACCATCAGTAAATATGCATCTTCATAACGAATATCAATTGGAATGGCTTCAGGTTTTAAATCCAATATTCGAGGTGGATGCGGCAAAAAAATACGAATGTCATCACCCGGTTTTATGCGGTAATTTGATTTTTTTGCATGTTTATTTACCTTGACAAGCCCCTCTTCACAGGCATACTGTATTTTAGTGCGCGAGGTTTGTGACAAGCGTTGAAATAAAAATTTATCAAGACGCAAAGGAGCCTGACCCAAATCAACTTGTAACTCAAAATGCTGAAACAGCTCAGCATCCATTTCATCAGGCTCTAATTCAGGTGCAGACATCAAGGATGTGAAATTATAAAGGTGCCTGTAAAAAAATCTTTATTCTGTAAAATACGATATGCATAACAGCCGTTTGGCCAATTTGTTACAGAAATTGTATTTTGATTTAAATTTCCAGTATAAACCTTTTGACCAATACTATTATAAATATCAATAATACCATCACAAAATTGTGTTTTAAAGCTAATCTGATCATGGGCTGGATTTGGAAAAACAACCCTATCTGATTTTTGATTTTGCATTAGAGACAGCAAAACAGCACTTCCTATTAAAGGGCGCATCATGAGTGCACCATACAAACCCGAAATTTGCCATCCAGCGCCAGCATCTATCCAAAGCCTGTTACTAAAATCGGTGTTACGATCAAACCCAATAGGTATGCCCTCTGCAACGTACTGTTCAATACCCACATAATAACTTCCTTTGGACAAAATCACAGGTGTTTTTAAAAGATACGTGGTAAACGGCATTCGTGTAGAATCTGCATACCTGGGGTAACTTGCACCATTATCATACAAAACAATGCCAGGTTTGGCATTTACATCAGACCAAATTTTTATGTTAAATCTATAGGATAAAGATTTTAATTTTAGCGCGGCAACCGGGTCAAAACACAATTGAAGGCCTTGTACCGTATCGCTTTGCTGCAATTCAATTTTATAGGCCATTTTTCCCGACTTGGATTTGTTAATATATCCACATTCGGCGGCACCGTCATCCATGGCAAAATAATTTAACAATTGAATTTGCTGTTGAAGCGAGTCGTTTTCCGAAAAAAAATCATTTATAGCAGCTCCACGCCTAAGTCTGTGTAAAAAGTTTAAACTTATGGATTGGGAAAGCATCCAAGCTGTAGGTGTTAAATTTAAAGGCGGTTGCGCATGCGGCACATAAGAACTGATACCATTACTGGCAAAGGGCAATAAATTTGTATATCCCCCATTATATAAAATTGGAGGCTGCGCAGAAAACTGCAGCGTTCGTTCGTACTGCATATTTACTGCTGTTGAATTTAAATTTGAAATGTATACAGATTGTGAATTGCGCAGCAAATCGGGTTTGAAATGGGTAAATGGTAATTGTCGGGCTGTTAAAAATATTGGGCCCGGCATGCGAGTAAAACAAATATCATTATAAACGGTGTCGTTTTTGGCATTTCTAAATCGGTCTAAATACACATAATCGATATGCCATGTATCAAATGCGCCCAATGGGGTGGCTTTATTACGAAATCTAAACTGAAAACTGTCCTGTAAAAATTCTGCAGTATTAAAAGGTATAAATACACGTTTAAAAATGGAGTCATTAACCTGTGGTACCGTTGGTCCTTTCATAAACCATATGCGGTTTTTCCAGGTCTTTAATTGTGGGTTGTAAAAATCTAAAATTATAGAATCTTGTATTTCAGGCATATCGCCTAAAGCCCCCGGAATTATATAAAAACTTAGAGCAATACTATCCGAAAGTAAAATCGGTTGTCCATTGTATAATTTAAGATTAATCGGCTGAGATACAAGTGTATCAGCCGGTTCTGAGATACTAAAATTTGTGCCTTCGGGCTGATACGGTAAACCCCAGCGGTTTAATCCATCAAAGGTAAGCATGCCCAAACTCGGTGCCGATTTAGCCATGCCGTGATTTACATACACCGATGGACCATTCCACAAAAGTAAATGCGGTATATCGGTTTTATAAGCATAACTAAAATCATCTTTAAAGGGCAATGCCAAAGTTGCCTGAGACTGCTGACGAGATTCTAAATGTGTTTTTTGAAGAAACGTGTTAGGCCTGCCTTGTAAGGGAACTAATAATTCCTGTGCCCAAAAATGTAATGGTAATAATACTAAAATACTAAAACGCATCATTTGTAAAAGGTTCTGATAACGCATTTATAGAATCTAAACCTATGGAATCTTGAACAAAAACGGCTGTTGAATCTATTCCAATCATAAGGTTTATAGTGCTTCCTTTTAATACAGAGTCACCGGCATTAACTGTATTTAAACCTATCATTTGAGCAATTACACAGCCGTTACAATCCGCTATGGAGGTTTTTATCCAGCCGGTTTTAAATCCATAACTCTGCATAATGGCTAAAGCCTGTCGTTCAGATTTGTATAATAACGCAGGCATTACAATTAACGGCGGCGTATACCGTATACTATGCAAATAAACGGTTCGGCCGGATTTAATACATGCTCCGGGTTCGGGTTCTTGTGCAATTATTGTTCCCGGTTTTTGTAAAGGATCGTAAATACTATCTAAAATTTTATATGTAAAATCGCTATCAAAACTGTTAATTTCTGTAACAGATCGTGCAATTAAATGCGGTACAGCTTTACTGTTTTGATGATCTGTAATTACGTTTAATAATTTAAAGGTGAAGAATAACAACAAAACTAAAGTTAGTATTGCTAATAATGTATGCTTTAGCCAAATAGGCAATTTAAATTTCATTCGGCCTGTTCATGATTTAGTATAAAAGCTAAATAGCGACTTGCAAATACCAGTAAGGCCCCCATACTCTGTTCAAAAATTTGCCATGATAAATCAATTAACATGTGATTTGCACTTAAATCTTTAGTTAATGATATATGAACAACCGTTGCAGCCATAAATAAACCTAGGCCGGACACCAAACCGGTTATTAGGGTTTTAATCCAAAACGAACGAATTTTAAAAAATAACCGAGAATCAAACAAAACTGACATGCCAAATCCAAGTAACAAATACGTTATGGCCGCAAAAACAATAAACCACGAAATTGGAAACTGAATTCGGATAAAATCATTTAAAAAAATACCATGCCAATAGTAAAATAAGGCAAACATGCCAGATGATGATAAAATCCAACCTAAAAAAAAAGACCAGCCAAACCGTATCACTATTCAAAAATACACATTTTGTGAGGTAATTATTAACCCGGGGCTATTTTTTAATAATTGTCCTGTAGTATTAGGTATTGAATTATATTTGTTTTAACAAATGATTCGCCCGGCATTATTACTTTTATGGATTATGCTTTTGGGTTGTCAAAAAAACAATCCTACATCCTGGAATCCAACCCTAAATCTCCCTTTACTAAAGGGGCAACTTAAATTAAGCGATCTGGTGGGAGACAGTTTGATTTATGCCGATGCATCAAAGCTATTGCATTTTCACATTGAAAAAGAACTCACACATCTCAAATTAGATACTTCACTGCAAATCCCTGATACGAGCATACAATTAAAATTCAATATTATATTTCCGGTAACGCTAAATCCGGGACAAAATATTCCCATAGGCAATATTAATAACCTTGAATTTAAGTTTGATAATGGCATTCAACTTAAAATGCTTAAAATTAAACAGGGCCAATTACGTGTAAAATTTAAAAACACCATTAGTCAGGCCTTAGATGTAAGTTTTAGTGTTCCGGATGCACAAAAAAACAGTACTGCATTTACTATTTTTGAAACCATACCACCCGGAACAGCTTGGACACAAAGGCTTTACGATTTAACTGGATTTGAGTTAAACTTACATCCCAGCAATAATATTTATAATACTTTACGCCAATCTTTACTTGTTAAATTAAATGCGCAGGCCCCTGTAACACAGGCTGAAAGCGGACAAGGCATAGAACTTGAACTGGAATATGTTAATTTACTACCCGAATACATTTTAGGGTACTTTGGAACAATTTCGAGTTCCTTTAAACAACCCGAAACTAAAATTTTTGATGCCGATTGGTTTAAAATTCCGCAATTACACTTGCAAAGCGCCACTGCAACATTTTCAGTGATAAATGCACTGGGAGTTGATTTAAAATTTCAATTGGATAGTTTGTTAGGTAAAAACAATTTTTCACAATCTGCACTTTTAGATGCCCCCGCTTTAAAATCCCTAAATATCAGCCGTGCACAACAATACAATAACCGAATTACTCCAAGTATTTACACATTCAGCTTAAACAGTCAAAACAGTACCATCCATCGCTTTTTATCCTTAATACCTAATGCACTTTATGCCAGTGGTAATTTTAAATTAAATCCTTTTGGCAACACCTCAGGATATAACGATTTTTTATTTTTTAATCAGGGCTTACAAATTAAAGCCCACTTAGATATTCCCCTGGCATATACCCATGATTATATTCAACTTGAAAAAACCTTTACACTTACAAGCGAAGCCTTAAATTCACTTAAAATTGTTACATCCGCTGTGGTAAATTTTGAAACTGAAAATACCTTTCCATTTTCTGTTCAGGCACAGGCGCTTATTCCTAATTCGCAGGGTTTTTATGGCGATTCTATTTTTAATAAGGGACCTGTAGATTTGGCCATACATAATCCCACTTCAAGCGCTTCGAATTTGCAGCGCATGAGCTTTCCATTAAGCAGCACGCAAATCCAAACACTTATTCGAGAAAAAAAACTACATTTTCGCATCAAAATTTATGGCTTAACACCACAGAGTCCAATCGCCCTATTTGAAAATCAAAAATTAAATTTTAATTTATACCTGCAAACCGAAACACATGCAGAAATTCAGTAAAGTGTTATATGGTATTGTGCTTTTTACGTGCTCTACGCTGCGGGGACAAATTTTGGACTCAAGTGTAAAATCTCAAATACAATGGCATTCGCATTTTGAAGCCGGATTTAACAGTTTATCAGCCCGCTTTTTACAGCCATGGATTTATGGCGGTGCGCTAAGTTCATCATTCATTCAAAATGAATCTGCATTTTTTAATCCGCTAAATAGCGGAGGATTTTACAACCTACATGAAGTAAAATATAGTTTTAAAACTAAATTAAACAAAGGTTATGAGATTGGAACCAGTTTGGTTCAAACCGGCGCCTTACAATTTTCTAATGATTTTTTTCAACTTGTATTTATTGGAAATACATATAATAAAATATACCACATAGCGCCTCTGCATGTTACATTAAATCAATTTCAAACCCTCTATTACTCTTGGTGTGGCACTACCAAATCCTCATGGCAATTTTCATATGGCGCTGGACTGTGTTTTGGAAACCGCTATATAATATGTCAGCACATTCCGGCTCAGCCTTTGACAACCGCAATGCGCCTCAAGATGTTACTTTGTATTTAAATACTGATGTTCAAGCTTCCAGTCTTAAGCAAAAATCAGGTTTTAAACCTGAAAACGGAATAGGTATAGAACTTAATGGTTCTATACGTTTGGCATTGGATTCGGCATGGCATTTTACAACACATGTTCATCATCTGGGTGTAATGCGATGGCAGCGATACCTGTATAAACAACAGTGGGACACCTTATTAAATTTTGATGGATTATCATTTAATGCAGGTAAATTAGAACCCTTTAACAATCCATTACCCGATATTTCCAAAACTGATGTTAATACTAAAACAGCATTTTACACTATTTTGCCTTTTTCTATACATTCTGAATTTTTGCATGTAAACACGTTTCATACCATAGACACTCGAATAGGTTTAAACTACCTGTATGTATCAGCCTATAAACCCTTATTTTATATTACACAGTATTTTGGTCCTTATCGGCTTAAACCTTCAGCTACTATTGGGTTTGGTGGATTTAGCAAAACCCAATACGGATTAGGTTTGCATTTACATTTAAATTCCCTTCAACTTGAACTTCAAAGTAAAGCCCTGCAGAGTTTTATATTTACAACCAGTCCTTTTGCTTTTCAAATAAACGCCCGAATATGTTACGTTTTTTAGCAAGTTGCATGGTATTAGCTATTAGCGGAACGCTAAATGCGCAGCATTTACGTAATTTTTATAACCGTGTAGGCGGTTCTGGAATAGATGTAGGCCATAACATTGTTGTTTTACCCAATAATGATATTGCATGCGCAGGCACCAGCTCCAGCTTTGGGTCGGGACAAAGCGATGCCTACTTGGTGGTATTTGACAGCCTGGGCAATGAAAAATGGAGCAAAACGTTTGGTGGATCTCTGGCCGAACAAATTTACGATTTCAAATACAATCCCCTTGATTCGTGTTTTATACTTGTAGGTTATTCTAGTTCTAATGCCAATGCAGATTACAATGCCTTTGCTATACGCTATAATGAAAAAAAAGGTATACAATGGCAAATTCAGTTTGGTACTTCAGACTGGGATATGGCCTATGGTTTATATTTAGGTCAAAATAATGTATTGTTTGTTTGCGGATACAGTTCAAATGCCGGACTTGGAAAAGACGATGCCATGCTTTGGAAATTAGATTACAACAATGGCACCTTGTTACAAGCACTAAAATGCGGAGGAAGTGAAAACGATTATTTTTATGGTATCACAGAATTAAATTCCAATCATATACTACTATATGGACAAACGCAGAGTTTTGGAAATCTTAAAGGCGATGGATACATAGTTAAAGCTCGCATTCAGGGTGACACAATTAGCAGCCGTGTTATTCATGAAACCCGTGCAGCCGATTTTAAAACCTCCTGCATGCTCGCCAATGGATACATCTTACTTGGAGGCTCTATAGATTCTTTAAACAACGGATTATGTGATGCCTGGTTTGTTAAACTGGATACTTTAAGTTTAACTCCATTTTACAAACGATCACACGGCTTAAAGGCCTGTAACGAAAAATGTACTGCACTGATGCCTCACCCTACTTTTTACAGTGAAGCCTATGCCCTATTTAATACCTGCGAAAACGATGTTTCAACAACAGATCCCAAGCTCATTTACTTAACCTGGGGTGGTGATTTTTGGGGCGGATATGGAACAGGCACTTTTGGGTTTGATCACGCTGATGATGCGCTTTATGCTATGGCCCAAACACCTTCTAAGGCATTGGTTTTTACAGGATATACCCGCGGACTAAATGCCTCCGATCAAGATCTGTTACTTATTCGTAAAGATTCTGCGTCTTGCATTGCCGAAAGCATCGTTTCATTACCTACTATTGAACTGCAAAAAAAGAAGCTTTATTACAGTTTTATATACAGTAAATCCAAATTAAATAACACTTTACCTACTCTACCTTTTAATCAGCCTCCCCAAGCATTATACGATATTAGTGGCAAACTATTTTATAATGAACAATCTTCGGTATTTTCTGATGAAATTCTAGCTCATGCGCCTAATGGATTTTATATTTTAAAATTAAAAAACGGGCAAAAGCTCAAATTCATTATCTGCGATTAAATGCCATAGGAATTTACTACCTTTACCCTCCATGCGGGATACAGTAAATTATATTTTTGTAACCGGTGGTGTTACCTCATCTCTTGGCAAAGGAATAATAGCGGCATCTATGGCCAAACTATTACAAGCACGAGGTTACCGTGTAACCATTCAAAAACTAGATCCTTATATTAACGTTGATCCCGGCACACTTAATCCATATGAACACGGTGAGTGTTATGTAACAGATGATGGTGCTGAAACAGATTTAGACCTAGGGCATTACGAACGCTTTTTAAACGTTCGCACATCCCAGGCCAATAACGTTACTACCGGCAGAATTTATCAATCGGTAATTGAAAAAGAACGTCGGGGTGACTTTTTAGGAAAAACCGTTCAAGTCATTCCACACATAACAGATGAAATTAAAAACAGAATTCGCATTTTAGGTGACTCTGGACAGTATGAATTTATTATTACAGAAATTGGTGGAACTGTGGGGGATATTGAATCACTACCCTATATAGAGGCCGTGCGGCAACTCAAATGGGAGCTCGGGTTTCGCTGCGCTGTAGTGCATCTAACTTTACTACCGTATTTGTCAACCTCGGGTGAACTTAAAACCAAACCCACTCAACATTCGGTTAAATTGTTATTAGAGTATGGCGTACAACCGGATATTTTAGTTTGCCGTTCTGAATACCCCATTTCAAAAGACATTAAACGAAAAATTGCGCTGTTTTGCAATGTTGCTCCCGATGCCGTAATTGAGGCCCTGGATGCTTCAAGTATCTATAAAGTGCCCCTTTTAATGGCCGAGGAACAACTTGATGAAATTATTTTAAAAAAATTTCAAATAAATACTTATAAGCCACTTCAATTAGAAGCCTGGAAAACGTTTTTAAATATTCTAGAACATCCAAAACATCACATAAAAATTGGACTTATTGGAAAATATGTTGAGTTAAAAGACTCCTATAAATCAATATCTGAAGCCTTTATACATGCCGGTGTTGTAAATACATGCCACATAGAACTTATTTGGATACATAGTGAGCAATTAGAGCAAGCTGATTTTTCAGAATTATTTAAAAATATTCAGGGTATACTTGTTGCCCCAGGCTTTGGTAATCGTGGTGTAGAGGGAAAAATAAATGCCATTAAATATGCACGTGAAAACCAAATTCCCTTTTTTGGTATTTGTTTAGGCATGCAATGTGCTGTTATTGAATTTGCACGACATGTATTAGGTTTAAAGATGCTCACAGCAGAGAAATGAATCCGGCCACCAATCATCCCGTAATTGATTTACTTGAAAACCAAAAGACAATTAATCAAAAAGGTGGCACTATGCGTTTAGGCTCCTATAACTGTTCTATTGAAGACGGCTCCATTGTACGGCGTATTTACATGAAACAACTTATCAGCGAACGGCACCGTCACCGCTATGAATTTAATAACGAATACCTAAGTCGTTTTAAAACAGCCGGCATGCGTTTTTCCGGAATAAACCCGGAAGCCGGTTTAGTGGAAATTATTGAACTTGACAATCATCCATTTTTTATTGCGGTTCAATTTCATCCCGAATACAAAAGTACCGTAGAGACGCCCCACCCCCTATTTATCGCTTTTGTGGCAAGCTGTATGAAACATGTTTTAAATGCCTGAATTAACCGTTTGTGGCGTAGTTGTAAAATCACATGGTCTGAAAGGCCAGGTTATTATTCATTTTTACCAATTAATACAACAACCACGGTTTTTAACCATTGCATTAGCAGATGGAAATTCTGTACCCTACCGTATTACCTTATTTAAACCGCATCAAAAAGAATGGCTTGTTGCCTTTGAAGGTTTAAACACAGTTACGGATGTTGGGATTTTAATAAAACGCAATGTGCTCATTGATCCACAGTTTTTAAAACCTACAAATGCTGTATCAAGAATTGGTTATCAATGCTTTGATAAAACGTATGGTTTTTTTGGAATTGTTTCTAAAGAAATTAAAAACCAAAATGCACAGTGGTTTGAAATTGAGCCGGGAAATCGTATTATCCCTCAAATTCAAGACTGGATTAAATCAATAGACGCATCGGCAAAAACAATACATTTTGAGCTTCCAGAGGGTATTTTAAATCTTTAATTAATTTGTACATTTGCATGCCCGGTTAGGTGGATGAGTGGCTGAAATCAACGGTTTGCTAAACCGTCGTACGGTGTTAAGCCGTACCGGGGGTTCGAATCCCCCCCTGACCGCCAAAGTCAATAAAAGTAAACATTGGCAATTTGTTGTAAAAAGAAGGTGATTAACACACCTTCTTTTTTGTTTTCTTGAGCAATTCTATACTTTGTGTTTCGTAATTTTACAACGTGAAAAAAACCTCTTTTCATATATCCAAAATGGATTGTCCTTCGGAAGAAAATATAATCAGAATGAAACTGGACGGAATCCCATTTAAAAAACTGGAGTTTGATATTACTAATAGAAATTTATTTGTTTTCCATGAAGGAGCAGTTGATCCTATTTATGCTGCCTTGACAGAATTGAATTTGGGCGCATCCTTAACATACTCTGAAGAAACGGTCGAAAAATTTGATGAAGCTGATCACACAAAAGAAAAGAGCCTCCTATGGACTGTTTTAATTATCAATTTTGGATTTTTTGTAATTGAAATAATTACTGGCTTTTTTTCTCGTTCAATGGGATTGGTGGCTGATAGTCTTGATATGTTTGCGGACGCAATCGTTTATGGACTTAGTCTTTATGCCGTAGGTCATATCGCCGCAAAAAAAAAGAAAGTTGCCAGATTAAGCGGATATTTTCAGTTTGGACTTGCTATTTTAGGTTTTGGAGAGGTCTTACGGAGATTTCTTGGTTATGAACAAGCACCAAATTTTGAAACCATGATCATTGTTTCTTTATTTGCGCTTATTGGAAATGCAATATGTTTGTTTCTCCTGCAAAGATCAAAAAGTGAAGAGGCACACATGAAGGCAAGCATGATTTTCACAAGTAATGATGTAATCGTTAATCTTAGCGTTATTGTTGCTGGAGTCTTAGTATATTTTACTAATTCAAAATACCCTGATTTGGTTATTGGCACAATAGTATTCCTTCTTGTCGCGAAGGGGGCATTAAGAATTCTAAAATTGGCCAAATAATTAAAGTTGTAGTAATGCTACTTCTTAATTCCAAGCTTACCATTTCGTTTAAGAGTCGTTTGATAATCAATAATTTGCATCAAATCACTTATAAACTGGTTCGAAACGTAAATCTGCTTGCCCGCTGAACGTGTTTTGCTTCAGTTATCTTTTAAACTAAATTTCATTTTTTTACTTCTTTCTCAAACTTTGTAAAGGCCTTCATCTGCATTTACACCTTCAATGGCTGTAATTCTACCGCTCATAGTGCCGGGCCAAGTTGCTCTCATTCTTCTGAATCCCACACGAAGGTTAATTTTACCATCCCTATCAGTAAAGGCCTTTACAGGGTTGCGTACTCTGTTTTAAACAATAGAGTTTATCAGTTCTTCGATGTTTCCACATTCTTCACGTAGGTTTCTTTATTGTTAACCACCAGCGCATTGGGTGACATCAAAACATAATTTTTTTTTGTACTGTTGTTAAGGCTTTACCTTATCTGTTTTTTGCTTTCATGATTTTAATTTTAAAATTTGTGTGCGGAGTGTAACATACGATTTACTACGAATCGCTTTATCAAAGATACTTTCAGAGGAACTTAATGGAAATGGCTTCTTCTAGCTTTTGCAAAAGATTTAGATTATCTGCATTGATAGAGCATTATTAAACAATGACAAAAGCTTCATTGTACTACTGTGAATCAGCACAGAATTAAAATATAAAAAGCAGTATAGCTTCTATTATTCAGGAACATATCTTTATTTTTTTCTGGGACATAAGCATGGAAACCTCGGTAATTTGAACATGATTTATGTCCCGTCTATTTTTTTAGAAGAATTTGGAAACATGGATCCTTTGATGTAATATTATACTTATGAAAACTAAACACCTCGTTTACGCTTCGTTTATTTTCGTTGCGATAGTATCATTTTCATGCTCAAATAATACAATTGATGCTGACGCCAAACGCTTAGGCGATTTAACCTGTAAAGCCATGCAATTAATGAAAAAAGTGCCTAGTGGTGATGAAAGTGTACTTGCAGAAAGCCAAAAACTATCACAAGAAGCTGAAGCCCTCAAAAATGAACTTGAAGCAAAATACACTTCAGATTCAGATAAAACTAAATTAGCTGAAGCAATTGCCAAAGCTATAAGTGATTGTAAATAATTTTATAAAAAAATATTTTTACCCTTTAATAGTCAATCTCTATTTATTTAAGATTTAATAACTGAATTAGGCTAAGCGCAGCTTCTTTACCTTTATCACCAACTCTATTTTCATCTGTTCGCTCAAGTGCTTGTGTTTCATTTAATACCGTTAACACTGCAAATACACAGGGTTTAAGGGTTTCCAAACTCACCTGCATCGTACCATGAGCACAGGCCTGAGCAATATATTCAAAATGAGGCGTATCCCCTTGTATTAAACAACCAATAACAATAGCCGCATCAGCTTGCGCAAGAGAATATTTAGCCGCATAGGGCAATTCAAAACAACCAGGAACATACATAATTTGTATGTGATTGGCCGAAAGCCCATTTTCAATTAAAGTTGATTTAGCTGAATTTAATAACTTTTCGGTAATAAAGGAATTCCAACGGGCTACAATAATTGAAACCTTTACAGTTGTATTATTTAAAACCTGTATATCAGGCTTAAAACCCTTCAATTTACTTTTGTATTTGTTTTGCTTTTACTCGGGCAATAGCCTTTGCTACATCCGAAGCTTCTGTTGAATTATGAAACTCAGTTTGAATACGATCTAATATCAACAATGCATTTGCGTAATCTCCCAAAACCTCATAAATAGTTGCGGCTTTTTTTAAGAATAAAGGTGAAGTAAATGTATTACTGATTTTAGAAGCCTTTAAGTAATGGTCAATGCCCTCATTGGATTTTCCTAGCTCAACATACGCATCTCCAATTGAACCCTCAGCCATTGATTTAACAATTACGTCATCATTTGAATAGCGTTCAAAATTTGAAATAGCATCTTGAAATTTACCTAAACGCATGAGGCATACGCCCGCATAATAATAGGCTAAATTTCCAGGTTTTGTAGCGCTGTAAGCATCCGCAATTTGCAAAAAACCCGACATGGTTTTGGGTCCATCCGGAGTTAAAACAGTAATGCCCCCATTTAATGCAATTTTAAAACTATCCTTGGCAAAAAAATCTTCGGCCCAATACATGGCATTGGCAGCCTCCGCTTCTTGTTCTGGCATGTAAATCATATTGTAGTAATATAGGCCCAGAGCCAACGCAACAATTAGTCCTGAAATTCCTAAAACTTGTTTTTTGTAATGTTCATACCATGCTGAAAAACCTGAAAGGTTTTTTTCAGATGCCTCTACCTGAACATCCTGTTCGTTTTCAAATTGTTGTGTACCAGTATTTTTATCCTCAGACACGTGTTGATTTTCCATAATAAATACGTGCGAAGATACAAAATTAAACGAAAAGCGATGTTTTTACATTAAATTTACGCTTCATCTGTATTTGCAAACTATACATATTCAGCACTTTAAGAATATTTCTGAAGCTGATATAGCTTTTAAGATGGGTATAAATTTTATTACCGGCTCTAATGGCATGGGAAAAACCAATATCCTGGATGCCGTACATTATTTATGCATTAGTAAAAGTTACTTTTTACATCAAGATCGTTTAAATATTCAGTTTTCACAAAAGCAATTTACATTACAAGGTTCATTTTTAAAAAATCAACAGCTTTTGCATGTAAGCTGCTTGCAAACCCATGACTCCAAAAAAATTTTTAAAGTAAATCGCAAGGCCTACGAACGGCTTAGTGAGCACTTGGGCGTATTGCCTGTTGTTATGATTTGCCCTGCAGATGCAGATTTAATTACTGGTACGTCTGAACATCGGCGTCGCTTTCTAGATCAGCTTTTAATGCAATCGGATGCTGTATATTTTAAACATTTTACACAGTATTTACATTTTTTAAAACAACGTAATGCACTGTTACGAAATGCACAACATCAGCAAATAGACATGGAAGTGCTTCGCATATTGGATGCTCAACTTGTTTTACACGCACAAATCGTTTGGCAAAAACGCGAGGCATTAACGCAGCATTTTAAAACCCTGTTTCAAAACCTGCACCGGCAAATTATCCATTCAGGCGAAACAGCAGAATTTATATATTCACCATCAACAGATCCCAATCTTTATGCTGCAGAATTAATACAATCCTTGCCTAAAGACCGCATTTTAGGTTATACTTGTTCGGGACCTCATAAGGATGATATAGAGCTTCAATTTCAAGGCGTTTCATACCGTAAATTTGGCTCCCAGGGTCAACAAAAATCCTGTATAATTGCCATAAAATTGGCGCAATACCACTATTTAAAACAAAAACTCCATTGCCCACCCATACTTTTAATTGATGATTTTTCAGATAAATTAGATGCTATGCGTCTTTTACAAGTTTTGGAGATATTAAAATCTTTTTCAGAAACTCAAATTTTAATTAGTGATACTCAAATACCAAGCATTTTTAAGTCACATAACACGTACCATCATATTCACATTGAAAACGGCAGCATAACTACTATGAATTCAAATCAACATCAGTAGTGGCAGGAGCAGGCTTTTTAAGTCCTTCAATGGCATTTTGAAATCGTTTATTAAATAAAAGCAGAATTATAACGCCACAGGTTATACAAGCATCTGCCAAATTAAAAACGGGTCTAAAAAACTCAAAGGCTTCGCCTCCCCATAACGGCATCCAGTTTGGAAAAGTACCTTTAAATAATGGGAAATAAAACATATCTACAACACACCCTTGCATAATAGGAGCATAGCCGCTTCCAAAAGCTGCAATGCCGTCATAACCAAGGTATGTATTAAAATCCGCATTATATACCGTTCCACGATCAAACCACAATCCATAACATATACTGTCTACAATATTGCCTAAAGCGCCAGTTAATATTAATACAACAGCAATAATATACCCTAAGGGATATTGAGATTTAATGATTTTAATGAGGTAATACAATCCAAATATAGAAGCTAGTATTCTAAATGTGGTTAATGCAATTTTACCGTAAACGGCACCAAAAGTAAAACCAAAAGCCATTCCCGGATTTTCAGTAAAATGAATACTGCACCAATTCGTCCACCGCACCACCTCACCTAGTGGAAAATGCGTTTTAATATATATTTTAATTGCTTGGTCTGCCAGCAGCAAAACCGTTAAAATGCCAAATGCAATTAAATACTTTCGAGAACTCAAGTAGTTAAAATTGATTTAATTTTGCATCAATTCCCAATGTTGCATGCGGCACAGAACGTAAGCGCTCTTTAGGTATTAAACGCCCCGAAACCCTGCAAATGCCATAAGATTTATTTTCAATACGAATTAAGGCATTTTTAAGATTCACAATGTATTTTTCCTGTCGCGAGGCAAGCTGTGCTGTTTCTTCTTTACTCATAACATCACTACCATCTTCCAATAATTTAAAGGTTGGTGAGGTATCATCGGTTCCGTGATTATCTTCGTTGCTTAAAGTTTGTTTTAATAAATCGTAATCCGCCTGAGCTTCCGAAAGCTTTGCTAAAATTAATTTTTTAAACTCTGCCAATTCTTTATCCGAATACCGGGTGCGTTTGTCACTTTGATTAATGTATGGTTTGGGTTCGTTTAAATGAGATTTATTTATAAGCGTTTTATGTATATCTACCTGCAACGGACGGTTTCTAATATAGGCTTCCATAGATGTGCCCGATGACCTGCCATCATTTTTCTTTCGTCGGCCGCGCCCCCGCTTTTCAGGCACTTCATCGTCATCTTCATCCGGTTCAGAGGCTGCCGGTAATTCCATATCCATTATGGCTGCATCATCATCCAGGGCCACCGCTTGATCGTCATCATCTGGCTTTTCATAATCATCCTGCACATCTGCATCGGGTTCGGCATCCTCGTCTTGCTTTTTAGACTTAGATTTTAAATTTTTTACCAGAGGGGTTTTTAAATTTTTAGAGTCTTGTAATTTACTTGCGGCGTTTACTTTACTTTTATTTTTTATTGTTGATTTTGGATTTTTTAATTCCGTCTTTTTTACCGCATCCGCAGACTTGGAAATTTTTGATGCCCCCTTACGAATTTCAGTAGATTTAACTTTAGCCTTAGGTAAAGATTTTGAAACCTGAATTTTAGACTTTTGCTTAGCTGCGGGTTTTGAAGCAGCCTTGATTGGTTTTGAAACCTTTTTTGACACTTTGGATTTTGTACCGGTTTTTACCAAATGTGACGATTTAGATTTTACCTTAACAGGTTTAGAGGATTTTGGTTTTGCCAATTTTAAAGGTTTTGAGGCCTTTGGTGTAACTTTAGATTTCTGCTTTGTACCGGTTTTAGCTTTAACTGGTTTTTGTTTGTTAAGCTTAACTTTAGTGGTTTTTTTTGTTTTGGACGTTGCCATACTTAATTAATTATAACTAATTCAACATGATGTGAATCATCAAGCTCTACACGTATACAGTTAGATTTTGAAAATTCAGAAACAAAACGACAATTATTCGTTAATGTTTCAGTACAAATATAGGTCAAATTTTGAGTAAATAAAGCTTGGGTGGAATCGGTACATTTAATTTCAATATCTATGCGATCTGTTAATTCTAACGCTTGATCTTTACGCATAATCTGTATTCGGTTAACCAGCTCCCGGCTTAAACCTTCGGCATATAATTCGGGGCTAATACTCAAATCAACAGCAACGGTAATGCCTTTTTGACTTTGCACACTCCAGCCCGGTAAATCAACAGGAACAATTATAACGTCTTCAGGCAATAGTAAAATTGAATTTAACGAATCGGGTAATTGGTGTTGGGTATTCTGTTCAATATCTGCAATAATTAGCAAAGCGTTTTCATGCGCATAGTGCTGAACTGCTTTCATTAGCGTTCCACATTTTTTACCCAATGTTTTAAAATTCAATTTTAACGATTTTATAATCTGTGCTTCAGATTCATTAATCAATTCAACCCGTTTTACATTAACTTCAGCCTGTATGTAAGGTATCATACGGTTTAATGCGTTATGATCTTGTGATTTTAAAACCGGTATTTGAATTTTAGAAAGGGGCTGTCGAACCCGAATGCTTTCTTTTTTACGTACAGAAAGCACCAGTGAACATACTTGTTGCACCCAAGCCATGTGATTTTCAAGCATTTCATTACGTGCATTCAACTGTATTTTAGGAAAGGACGTAAGATGAACAGATCCTTCATTAGGATTTAAATTACGAAATAACCAGTCTGCAAAAAATGGCGCTATGGGTGCGGAAAGTTTTGCAAGTACATTTAAACACTGAAACAATGTATAATAGGCTGCGTTTTTATCTTCCGAAGGCTCGCCTTTCCAAAACCTTCGGCGTGACAAGCGAACATACCAATTACTAAGTTGTTCAGTGGCAAAATCTTCAATAAAACGCGCGGCGCGATGCGGTTCAAATACATTTAAAGCGCTTTCTACATTGTATACCAAACTGTTTAATACCGATAATATCCACAAATCAAGCTCTGAAAACTGGCATGTTTCCGCTTTTATAGTTGATCCCTTTATTTGGTCAACATTGGCATATAAGGTCCAAAAACTATAGGTATTAAATACCGTTCCAAAAAATTTGCGTTGCACTTCTGTAATGCCTATAGAATCAAATTTTAAATTATCCCAAGGCGCAGCATTTGCTAGCATGTACCAGCGCGTTGCATCCGGTCCAAAGGTATTTAAGGTTTCAAATGGATCTACAGCATTCCCTAATCGCTTACTCATTTTTTGGCCCTGCTTATCTAAAACCAAACCATTGGAAATAACATTTTTAAAAGCCGGGCGATTAAATAATAAGGCTGATATAACATGAAGCGTATAAAACCATCCCCGGGTTTGATCTACGCCCTCGGCAATAAAATCAGCCGGAAATTGGATGTTTTGATCAATGGCCTCATTATTTTCAAAAGGATAATGCAATTGCGCATAGGGCATGGCGCCCGAATCAAACCATACATCTATTAAGTCCGACTCACGATACATGGGTTTGCCCGAATCAGAAACCAACACAATTGTATCTACGATGTGTTTGTGTAAATCTATTTGCTCGTAATTATTTTCAGAAACATCACCTGATATAAAATGTTCAAATGGATTAACTTGCATAAATCCGGCATTCACGGCTTTTGCACATGCCTGTTTAAGTTCAGATACGGATGCTATACAGCGTTGTTCAGCTTTATCAACCGTAGTCCATATAGGTAATGGAATTCCCCAAAATCGCGCGCGAGAAAGATTCCAGTCATTAGCGTGTTCAAGCCATTTGCCAAATCTGCCACTCCCGGTTGAATCGGGTTTCCATTGAATTTCAGAATTGAGTTTCACCAACCGGTCACGCATATCAGAAACCTTTATAAACCACGAATCTAAAGGATAATATAATATAGGCGTATCCGTTCTCCAGCAATGGGGATAGCTATGCTCATATTTTTCAACCTTAAAGGCTTTGTTTTGAGTTTTTAGATAAATAGAAATGCGTACGTCAGCAGATTTTTCTGGTTCCTGACCTGCTTCGTAATATTCCTGTTTCACATACATTCCCGCCCACTCTCCCAATTCTGGTCTAAATTTACCCTGTAAATCAACCAACGGTACCAATGTGTCATTTTCATCTTTAACGAGCATTCCCGGTATATTCCATTCTGCAGCTACACGGGCATCATCAGCCCCAAAAGTTGGAGCCGTGTGCACAATTCCTGTTCCGTCATCTGTAGTAACAAAGTCACCGCTAATTATTTGAAATGCACGATCGGGGTGTTCTGCAGGCTGCACAAATGGTATTAATTGCTCATAACGCAAATGCAAAAGTGCCAATCCTTTAACAGATCCCAATACGTGATAGGGTATCGGCGTTTGTGATGCATTATCGGGGTTTAATGCTTGTGATGGCGTATACCCCTGCGCAAAGTGCTTAAACAAAGTGGATTCTGCTAAAATAACAAGCTGCGGTTTACGCGTATAGACATTAAATGTAGCAACCAATACATAATCAATATCCGCACCTACAGTTAGGGCCGTATTTGATGGAAGTGTCCACGGGGTGGTGGTCCAAGCCAATGCATAAATATCCCATGTTAAAAATTGGTTTAATCCAAAAATTCGATGCACTAAAGACGCATCTGTAATTTTAAACTGAGCAATGACACTGGTATCTTTTACAGTTTTATAACAACCGGGTTGATTAAGTTCATGTGAAGATAATCCGGTTCCGGCTTTGGGTGAATAGGGCTGAATGGTGTAACCTTTGTAAATAACATTTTTTTTATACAACTGAGCCAATAACCACCATACAGATTCCATATATTTAGAATTGTATGTAACGTAGGGATTTGTCATATCAACCCAATATCCCATTTTTTGAGTTAGGTCTTCCCATTGTTGTTTAAACCGCATAACTTCCGTGCGGCAAGCCTTGTTATATGCTTCAACAGGGATATAATTTTTACTGCTGGTATTACCAATATCATCTTTGGTAATACCTAATTTTTTTTCAACCGCAAGTTCAATAGGTAAACCGTGCGTATCCCAACCCGCTCTGCGCTCTACACGATACCCTTGCATGGTTTTGTAGCGGCAAAACACATCTTTTAAAGTACGTGCCATTACATGATGAATACCAGGCATACCATTGGCACTGGGTGGGCCTTCGTAAAACACCCAAGGTTTGGCATTATTACGATTTTCAATACTCTTTTCAAATGCCGCCTCCTCGTGCCATAGTTTTAAAATTTCAGCGGCAATATGAGGTAAATTCAGTTGTTTGTATTCTTGATAAATAGACATTTTTAAAGGCAGGCGAATTTAGTAAATCTTGTGAAAATAACTACAGCAAATACAATAAAATTGGATGTATTACATTCCACCACTACCCCCGCCGCCGCCTGAATTGGTATTACGCTTCATGGGGTTTAATAAAATAACGGGTACATTACTAAGTTGCACAATACGGTGAATCATGCCGCCATTCATTTTTTCGGAAAAACTTAAATCTTTTTGGTTCATCACCATAATAATATCACCTTGATTTTGATGCGTGTACTCTACTATAGCCTCAGCAGGTGTTTTACTTGGTAATGATCGGTTTGAGCAACTTATTCCCATATCTTTAATCATTTTCTTTATTTGTTTAATATAGGGAAATAAGCGGTTTTCATAATCCTCATCATTGGGTTTAAAAATGGATACAATTTTAATATCCGCCTGAAACAATTTGGCTAATTGTATACTGGCCCCAACTTTTTCAGAACTGTCATACGATAAATCAAAAGGAAAAATAACACTTTTAATATCTGGATTAGAATGTGTACCTCGAACAGTCATTACAGGAACATCCAGTTGCGATAAAAATTTTGGAAGTGTAGGCGTACCGCTAAATAATCCGGATTTAAAGGGCGTTTCTTCATGTACCGGAAATACTAGTAATGCCGGTTTAGCATCCTCCAGAATTTTAGTAAGTACTGAAAACATTTCACCCGTATAAGTTTTATACTTGCATTCAATTTGATGCGAGTCTGTAGAGGTTTGTGCCAACTCTTCTAAATCTTTAATCCGTAATTCTGCATCGGATTTAGCCACTTGAATAATTTCTATTGTAGCATGCAAAGCCTTAGCCAACTCAATACTTTGTTTGATGGCGATATAGGCTTGTTTTGAAAAATCAAAACAAATAAAAATGGGTTTGTTGGCTTTGATTATCATACATGGAGTTTAACCAAATATAATAATTTTTTTAATTACTTGTAAAAATCAAAAAAAAATTGTATTGATTTTTTACACGCTTGCTATAACCTTTAATTCAATTCCAATTGGAGTCGGTAACTTGTTGATTTCTATTGTAGTACGACACGGGGGGTTCACACTGAAGTATTCTGCCCACAAACGGTTATACGTTGCAAAATCTGCTTTCATATTGGTTAAAAACACGGTTACATCAATAATTTTATCCCACGAACTTCCGCAATCCTCTAATATGTATTTTACATTTTTAAATACACTATGGCATTGTAAAGCAATATCGTATGAAACAATGCATCCGTTTTCATCTAACGTAACGCCGGGAATGGTTTTACTGCCCCTTTCACGGGGACCAACACCACTAAGAAACAATAAATTGCCCACACGCCGGGCATGGGGATATAAACCTACGGGTTCAGGAGCTTTTGAAGAATCGTGAGAAGTAAATACGGTCATGTTCAAAAATAAGCAATAAGTACAAGCGCTGAAATATGTATTTTAAAATCGTGTTAAAAAGCATTGATATTTTATTATTACAACGAATAAACACTTTTGGGCATCCGCAGCTGAATTCATTTATGAAGCTGTGCAGTTCAAGCTTTAGCCTTGTTGCCCTGGCATGTATTGTTTTAATATGGGATTTAAGCTTCCGTAAAAATAACGTAAATCCCCTAGGTCGAATATTGAAAGTGCTTACAATAGTATTGCTGTGCTGCGGCCTCTGCGATTGGAGTTCCAATTTAATTAAACATCAGGTAAAGCGTTTGCGTCCCAGTCATGAGGCTCAACTGTCTTCACGTTTAAACTATGTCATCGTTAATGGCGAAGCCTACCGTGGGGGTATGTATGGTTTTTTTTCCAGTCATGCCTCCAATACGGCGTGCTGTAGCATGCTGTTATGGTTTATGCTGCAAAACAAAGCCCGCAAATTGCAATGGATACTTAGTGCCTTTACGCTTTTGTGCGGATATAGTAGAATTTATATGGGCGTACATTATCCATCAGATGTTTTGGCTGGTTGGTTTTATGGCATCCTGCTAGCCTATCTCTGCAAGTATGTTTTATTGAAACTAAAATTTTTTAAAGGTGTTTTTGGTGCCTAAACAGAAGTGCGTTTTTGTGCTATTATTACCAGTTCTTCTCCAATATTTAACCGGGATAAAAGCCCATACACCAAGTTGTGGATTTGAATAAGCATCCATAATACCGGTTTGGGAAAACGTGTAATGCGGTTAAAAAAATGCTGGCGCTCTGCTGCACTGATGTTTTGATCAACTTCTCGAATGGACGGCTTTTGTTTTGAATGCACTTTAAAACGTTTTATTAGGGGCAATAATGTATACATAATAAATAATTTCACCTCCCATGATGAACGCATTTCAAGCACTTCAAATCCATTGGCGCTTAAAAGATTGGACAACGTTTTTCGGCTGAAATAATTAACATGATCTAACCCCATCATATTCCAATTGCATTTTTTTTTTCGAGCAATAAAACTATCAATTTGAGGCACCTGTATTACAAGTAACCCATTTGGCTTTAAGGCATGGTTGCATTTTACTACAAAAGGCACCGGCCTGTCAATATGCTCTAACACATCCCATAAGGTTATAACATCAAACTGATTTAAAAAATTTAATTGAAAAAAATCAGCTCGTTGTACAGGCAAGTTTAAATATTTTACAGAATACACATATGGTTCTTCTGAAAGCTCAACGCCCGAAACGGTATACCCTGATGTTTGTGCTGTTTTTAAAAAGTGTCCCCAGCCCGATCCTAAATCAAATAATGTGCCTCCTGGCTTGTAACGTTTAATTTGCTTAATACGTAATTTATGCCGTTGAATTTTAAGCCAATTATTTCCGGCTTTTACTGCTTCTGTTACTGCTTCCGATTTATAATCAGTATAATTGACGGCTTTTCGATACGATTGGGGAATAAATATAAATTCACAGGCATTACATTTTAATACTTGATAGGTATGCGCTTGGCAATATACTGTAAATCGTTCGTGCTCTCCACACAATGCACAAATGGCATGTTCACTCATCGGTCTTGTGTTTCAATTTCGTAAGTGTAATAACTAATATCTTGACCATTTCGCGTACATTTAATTTGCCCCCATGCAAATGCTGTTTTTACATACACATTAATTACATTATCTCGTATAATATACGACTTAAAACTGGTATAGGTTTCGTTTTGTTTGTATTCTTCATATATACCGCGGGCAGACAGGGCTACAAACTGCTCAAAATCTAAATCGCTAATATGTTTGTTTTTTGTGCGCAAACTAGCCTGAGCTTCTTTCATACGCATTTGTATACTGTCTTTTTGAACACTGTCGGGATTTATGGCCTGATACATAATCATGGCATCCATGGTTTTTTTCTTGGTCATTAAACTATCTGCATGTTGTAATATTTGTTTGCCGGAATTAATTTTCACACTGGTTTTTATTTGTGATTTTACATTTTTAGTGTTTGGTTTTTTGTTACTCTTGGTTATTTCACTCTGTACCTTCGGTTTTATTAAATTGGTGTCCGTTGTATACTTTTGCCCCAGCTCTGGATCATTTGATTTGGGTAGCTGTTTTAATATCAGTGTGATTTCATAAATACGTTGTTCTGGATACGGCTGATTAGCTTTGTAATTAGCAGCTTCCTTGTAATATCCCAATGCATTAAGCCAATCTTTTTTTAAAAATGCGCGATCCCCATTTTTTATTGCCTTTTCGTAATACGCATCGGCATCTCTAATTTTTTGTTCCGTTTCATATATTACATTTAACTGCGCCTGCATGGATTCGTAATGCAGTTTATCATATTCAAATATATCCAACTGTGCATTATAGGCATATTTTAAAATGGGTTGCGACAATACTGAATAATCCACACCATCTACAGGCTTAAATAATACCAAACGGGCTTTTAACGGCGTATAGTCGTTAGGACGTTTAACGCCTGTAGTATAAATTTGTATGTGTTTGCTAACATACCCTGCTTTTCCAAATGATATAAAGTAATTTTTATTAAACTCTAAATCTGTTGCATATTGCCCTTCAGCATCGGTTCCCAGCGTTCGGATTAAACGCGCATCGTTGTAAATCAGAATTGTTACCGAACCTAAAGGGCCATTTTCATCTTGGATATCGCCTTCTAAACGAATACCTTTGGTTTGTGCAAAAACGCCAAACATCAATTGACATGCCGCCCATATGGTATAAATTACAATTGGTTTCATGTGTTCTAATGTAATATTACTAAAACTGTCTAATGCATAATTTTACAGAAACAATCAACAAAGATGTTAACTTAAGCTACTGGCAACACATAAGTTATACTGCTCATTATGATGTAATTATTGCTGGTGCAGGCATTGTAGGAATGCACTGTGCTTTGGAGTTTAAACACCTTTACCCCAAATCAAATGTATTGATTTTAGACAAAGACCCCTGGCCTTCAGGCGCAAGCGTAAAAAATGCTGGTTTTGCCTGTTTTGGAAGTCCTTCTGAAATTTTAGATGACATTTTAAACATGGGTGAAAGCAAAGCGCTCGATTTGGTTGAAATGCGCTTTAAAGGCTTACAATTATTACAATCCCGGTTTAAAAATACTAAAATTCAGTACGAAAAAAATGGCGGATTTGAATTGTTTTGGAATCCGCGCGTTTTTGAAACCACTGCCGCCCAAATTAAATATTTAAACAGCAATTTAAAATATATAACCGGCCTATCCCATACTTTTAAACCCTACAAATCCGTTAAGGATTTTAATTTTAAGGGGGTGCATGCAGCCTTGTATAATAAACTTGAAGGCCAGCTTAATCCCGAATTACTTATTAATGGTTTATTTACAAAATGTATTAAAGCCGGGATACGCATTTTATGTAACAGTCCGATTTTAAACTGGACTGAACAAACTCAAAATATTTTAGTGCACACCCCCTGGAATACCTTTACAGGACAACATCTTTTATTATGTACCAACGGCTATACCAAGTCCCTTTGGCCGGATGTTAATATGACGCCTGCACGTGCACAGGTTTTAATTACAGAGCCCATTCCCAATCTTACATGGAAAGGCTGCTTTCATTTTGATGCTGGGTATTATTATTTTCGTACTATTAATCAGCGTATTTTATTTGGAGGCGGACGTAATACAGATCGGGAAACAGAATCAACAGCGTTGGAAGGCATAAACCATCGTATACAAAATCATCTGCAAGAACTTTTAGCAAAACGAATATATACCCAAAAATCCATTAAAATTGAAATGCGCTGGTCAGGCATTATGGGCATGGGTTTGGAAAAATACCCCTTACTTGAACCCTATTCAAAACGTGTTTTTACATGCATTCGTATGGGCGGAATGGGCATTGCATTAGCCGCATTTGTAGCTAAAAAAGCCATAACTTCATTTTTTAAATAATATCATTCACTCATTCAAAACTATATTTCACCAATTATAAATAGCATTTCACTAATTATTAATAAATTTTTTGTAACTGATTATCAAGTATTTAATTATGGTTTATACGTTGTTTGACATTTTGCTGTAACCTGAGTAGGTATTTATCTCTATACCCTAAAAAAACAAGGTTATGAACGCATCCGCTTTTATTAAGTCAGAAGACCTCGAACAGGAATATGCCATTATCCAAGCCAGCATTTCCAATCCTGAATATTTTGGACCACTTTATGAAAAATATTATAAAAGTATTTTTCGGTTTTTATACCAGCGATTAAACAGCAAGGATCAAGCCCATGATTTAACCGCAGATGTGTTTATAAAAGCCCTTACCAACTTAAAGCAGTATGAGTATAGAGGTAAACCATTTATCAGCTGGCTCTACCGTATTGCGTATAATGAACTGATGCAGTTTTTTCGTCAAAAAAAAGCCCAACGAATAATCAATGCAGACATTCAAGATTTACGGTTTATACAAGAGGAAGCTGAGATTGTTTATTTTGAGGAATTTATACCCCACATTCAGCATTTAATAACTGCATTACATGCTGAAGAACTGAGCCTTTTAGAAATGCGTTACTTTGAACGCAGACCCTATAAGGAAATTGCTGAAATACTTGAAATTACTGAGGTTAATGCAAAAGTTAAAATGCATCGTATAATAGAAAAACTAAAACTTCAGTTACATCAAAAAAAGAAATGAAACCCGAATTTAAACTTAACCGAACCCCCCCTAACGACGACGACTCAAATCCTAAACAAAATTTTAACACCTTACTGGAACGATTTAAATCCGAAAGTTTAAAAAAAGCAAAGCAGCAAAAGCATTTTAAAACCTCATTACGATATACCGCTGTATTGGCAGGTATTACGGTGGTTTGCGTAATAAGCCTTTCGGTAATACAAAACAGTTCAAAAAACACATCGGGATTAAGCAATTCCGTTTCCGGTATTGTGGTTCAAAAGCCCAAATCCCTGTCCGCGCTTGAAACAAAACGTAAGGTTAACCGTAAACGCTATACCGTTTCAAATGCAAAAGGCGGCACTGTAATTCATACGGATGGTACACGTATTGAAATTCCGAAGCATGCATTTGTTAAAGCCAAGGGAAAAACCTTAGATACTTTGGTTTCATTTGAATTTGAAACCTTTGTTGGCGCGCGTGATATTATGTTTAGCGGCATTGGTATGAATTGTGATTCCGCTGGTATTGAACGGCGCTTTGAAAGTGCCGGTATGTTTGAAATTCGGGCTTGCGATTCAAGTATTTCCATTCACCCTGAACGTCCCTTACAAGTACATATGCCTTCACATCAAACCTCCTCTAAATTTAGATCCTATTATTCTGCAAACCGGGGGCAATTATGGAGCAGTATTTCAGAATACCATGCAGAAAACTCGGTACCCTCAGCTTCAACAGCATCACGTACCAAGCATCCTAATTTTACCAATGCACACGTTGCTGCAAATCCACTCCAAAAGCCTTTGATTCCACAAATTTGGAATGCACAAACCGATTATCTAAAACTTCAAATTAATACCTCGGATTTTCCAGAGTTAAAAGCCTTTAACGACCTTTTGTTTATGGCTGATTCCCGCTACAATGCAGCTAATCCCGAATGGTATACTGTTTCATGGGCAGATATAAAAATAGAACCCGGACCAGATTCTGCCTGTAATTACAAACTTACGCTCCGGTATCGAAATCGTATTGAAACGCTCATTGCCCTTCCGGTTTATAAAGGTAAAGATGCAGAACGGGCATTGGCCCGCTACCAAGATGCCTTAAAAACATATCAATCAGCAATACAAAATCATAAACAACAACTTGAAAATGAAAACAATCAACGCGCAAGCGCGCAACGCAAACAACAATACGATTGGAAACAAGCTCAGGCAGAACAGGTTAAGGCATACAACGCAGCCCGAACCGATTCAAAAACCAAGCTTATTCGCGCATTTTATGTAAAACAGTTTGGCGTGTACAATTCTGATTATCCACATGAACAGACATTTAACACGTCCATTATTCCTAACTTTTTGATTCAAAATGTAAAAATTAATCCTGATTTTGCATTTGCAATTGATTTGAAACGCAGGTGTGTTATGCAATTAAATCAAACTCAAAAATTTCGTTTTGCATATGATAGTGAAAGTGCTTACGCCTTTTGTGTAGTTTCAGAAAATCGGGTATACTGGTGCCGGCAACAAGATGCTATGTTAATGTTAAAACCCGGAAATTGCAACATTACTGTAACAGAAGTGTCAAATTCAGAACTAGAACAATTTGATAACGTGTTTTTTATATAAATACAAAGGTTTAGTTATTTACCTGATTAACCGAATGGACCCATGTGTAAGGCCTGATTTTCATTATAATCATTACATATAAATTAAATTATCTTTGCATCATGAGTAAACTTGTGATTTTACGGCATGGACAAAGTCAGTGGAATTTAGAAAATCGATTTACAGGCTGGATGAATATTGATCTTACCGCCCAGGGTGAAACCGAAGCCCGGCGCGCAGGCTTAAAATTAAAAGACTATACATTTGATTTTGGGTTTAGCTCCGCATTACTTCGTGCCCAAAAAACACTTGATTTAGTATTGGAAAGTGCGGGTCATCCTAAAATTCCCATTACGTATGATGCGGCTTTAAACGAACGTATGTATGGCGAACTTCAAGGTTTAAATAAAGATGAAACTGTTTTAAAATATGGCGCAGAACAGGTTAAAATATGGAGACGCAGTTACGATATTGCACCACCCGGTGGAGAATCTTTAAAAGATACAGCTCAACGGGTTATTCCCTATTACCAAAACCATATTGCCCCCCTTTTAAAACAAGAACGTAATATTATAATAGCTGCTCACGGAAACAGCCTCAGAGCCCTCATTATGCATTTGGAAGACTTAAATTCAGAAGAAATTTTGGCTTTTGAGCTGGGCACTGCGCAGCCCCGTTGTTATACTTTTAATGCCCTGCTTAAATTACAAACTGTTGCATTTATTTGAGTTATGATCACGGAAAATAGCTTAACCATTGCTGTAGATTTTGACGGCACCATTGTAGAACATAAATATCCTGACATTGGCAACGAAATGCTGTTTGCCTTTGCTACTTTAAAAGCACTCCAAAAAAAAGGACACAAGCTAATTTTATGGACCTTTAGAAACGGGGCTGCACTTGATGCGGCCGTTGCCTATTGCAAATCAAATGGTATTGAATTTTACGCCATAAATAAAAATTTTCCTGAAGAAGAAATTAATGCTTCTACTTCTCGAAAAATTAACGCCGATATTTTCATTGACGATCGTAATGTTGGTGGCTTTTTAGGCTGGAGTGAAATTTGGCAACTATTACATCCCGAAGGTGGTTCGTTTAATCACCAGTTAAAAGCTCCCGACGCACATCGTAATTTTAAAACAAGCAAACGTTCTTGGCTTAGAAATTTATTTAAATCCAATGATTCATTATAAAACAGAAGCAGAAATTTCTAAAATTCGAGAAAGTGCCAGATTAGTTTCTCAGACCTTGGCATATATTACGCCCTATATTGTACCGGGCGCAATTCCATTAGAATTAGACCGTTTGGCAGAAGATTTTATACGTTCAAACGCAGCAATTCCTGCGTTTAAAGGCTACCGCGGTAGCGGCAGCCGTGCATTTCCAAATACGCTATGCATTTCGGTAAACGAACAGGTTGTGCACGGAATACCAAATTCCAGGCCCTTAACAGCGGGGGATATAATTTCCATTGATTGCGGAGTTCTTAAAAATGGGTATTACGGCGACCATGCCTATACGTTTGCAGTTGGTGACATAAGTAACGAAAATGCTCAACTTTTAAAAGTTACAAAAGAATGCTTAATGCTTGCTATTGCGCAAATGCAGCCTGGAAACCGAATTGGTGACCTCAGTTATGCCGTTCAAAAGCATGCGGAAAGCTATGGTTATGGTGTGGTAAGAGAATTAGTAGGTCATGGCTTAGGAAAGAAATTACATGAAGAACCTGAAGTTCCAAACTACGGTTCAATAAATTCCGGACCAAAATTAAAAAATGGTATGGTGTTGGCTATCGAGCCTATGATTAATCGCGGAACGCACCGTATAGATCAATTACCGGATGGATGGTCAATAATTACAGCTGACCGTTTACCCAGTGCGCATTTTGAACACAATGTGGCTTTTTTTAACGGAAAAGCCGAAATACTAAGCGATTATAGCATCATTGAAAGCCAATTAAAACAAGTATACTAACAGATTTAACACTTTTAAATACTTATTTAATAATTTATATCCTATCTTTATATTTATAAAAACTCAAATCATATGAAACGTATCTTATTAACTTTAGCAATTAGCGGTCTCCTTTATGGCGTAAGTTATGCAACACCAGGAGATGGTGATGACAAAGGAAAAACTAAAAAAGAATGTAAAAAAAGCGGTAAATCATGTGCCGGTGAAAAAAAAGAAAGCTGCTCTAAAGGCGAGCGTTCTTGCTGTAAAGACAAAGCAAAAAAATAATTTTTTTAGTTTTTAGTAATTTTAAAAAGCCCTATAATTTATAGGGCTTTTTTATTAAAGGCGAATGCCAATTATACAAATATCATCAACCTGCTCTTGATCCCCCATCCATGATATTAGAGTTGTGTTTAAAATATGTAATTGTTCTGCTTCAGGTTTAGCTGCTATAGATTCAAGGAGGCTATAAAACGGACGGTACTTAAATTTTTTTCCGGCCGGTCCCCCAAACTGATCCGGGTAACCGTCACTGCACAAATATATCATATCCCCACTGTTATAATGACATGAAAATGTTTTATAAGGCATATTGGAATCTGATAAGCCAACGGCCATTCTATCACAAGGTAAAGGGTTATGAAGCCATTGATTTACAGCTTCTGTTTCGCCCGTTGAATGTTGATGTAATAATACCGGCTTATTATTTGCAGCAGCATAACAAAGTTCGCGGGTTTCCATATTAATAGCCAATAAAATTCCATCAAATCCATCGCGTCGCCCTTCTTTTCCAATATGCTGAATTAGACGGTTTTTAACAAATTGAAATACCTCACCGGGTTTTTCAATTTCTTGTTCATTAATAGCTTCATTCATAAAGCTCATATTTAATAAACTCATAAACGCACCGGGAACGCCATGCCCGGTACTGTCACAAACTGCAATATAAAACCAGGCATTCTTTTTGGTAGCCCAGTAAAAATCGCCGCTAACCACATCTTTAGTTTTATATAAAATAAAATACTTACTTAAATGTTGGTTTAAAAAATCATCATGCGCCAGTAAGGCGTATTGAATTTTTCGAGCATAATGTAAACTGTCTAAAATTTCATGTTGTTTTTTACTTATGATTTTATGCTGAAGCGCTACCTCCTCATGTTTTTTTCGTAACTCTTGTGTTCTGACTTTTACAACATGTTCAAGTTTTTTTTGACGACGCTCTAAAATACGAGTTCGCTGTTTAAAGATTAAAAAAACAATTAAAATACAAACAAGGCCTAACAAGACAATAAACGTGTTGGTTTTCCAAAACGGCGTTCGAATGGTTATATACAACCTCAAGGGTTTACTCCAGGTTTCAGATTGCCGACGGCATTTAATTTCAATAGTATAAGTTTCTGGTGGAATTTGTGTAAGTTGTATCCGATTTAATGTAAAGGGCTTAGACCATTCATCAAAACTACCTAATACCCTATAGGTATATTCAATATTTTCAGGATGTCCGGGTTCAATTGCCGAAAACTCAATATCCAGCGTGTTATTTTTATGATGTAAACTTATGGCATTAGGCATCCCTGATGCAAATCGAGATATTACCTGAGGTTGAATTAATTGGGTTTGATTGGAAAACCAGATTAGGGTGTCGTTTTTGAAAATAGTATGCCAGGGCACGTCGTAATTAAAAACACGAATATGATTAAGCTCTAAATGTAATGGTACATTTTGTTTTTTTAGTTGGGAGGTATTTACTATAGTTAACCGGTCATTGGCAGCTACAAGTAATTGATTGGAATCTGATTCATGTATGCAATGTTCTGAATTAACACCAATTCCAACAAATCCATCCCTGAATTGAAAGCATTTAAATTTTTTAGAAGATTCTGAATTTGATTCAAGTTTATAGGCAATGCCATTGCGTGTTCCTATCCATAATCGCTGACTTTTGTCAGTATTAATACTTATTATATTTAAATTTGGTAAACCGCTTTCAGTACCATACTGTGTTAACGTTGTTTTGTTAAGTGCCAACAGCCCCTCGCCTTCTGTGCCAATCCAAAGTGTTTTAAAGGCATCTTGATGTAAAGCAAGAATTGGAACGTTTTTTAATGACGGTAACAGTATTTGTTGAAATTGCTGATTTTTTAAAACAAATACTTTTCCGCTTTGAGTGCCGATATAAATACCGGAATCCATGATTTGCAGTGCCGTAATGGGTATTGCATTTAAAAGTTGACTTGCCGGATGAACAACTATTTTTTTATCCTTTAAAAACAATAATTTGCCTTTTGATGTTCCCATCCATAATACTTTGGAGTGGTTGTGGTATGCCATAGTATTTATGGAATTTAAATAGCCGGAAGAATCTGTAAAATGATTAACAGAATTTGCATTTAATGCACTTAAGCCGGTTTGAGATGCTATATAATGCATTTCATCTGCTTTACAAAGTGCCTGTGGATTTTGAAAATTACCGGATGTATTCCAGTGTATTAAATCAATGGTGTTATGGTGCAAACGAGATAACTCACCTGAATTGCTTAATAATAAGGCTCCTGAATGAACATCCGGTGCAATAGCCCAAATACGTTCACCTATGGGAATACCTGCATGTGTAATATGCTTAAACCGAAAGCCATTATATTTTGATAGATTAACGCGGGTGCCAAACCATAATTCATGCGCAAGATCTTCATAAATACTGTACACGGTATTATCACTTAATCCATCACGTTCGGTTAATACCTGAAATCTATTGGATGGATCTAATTTTAAGACACCTTTATCTGTACCAAACCATAAGCAATCGGATTGATCTGCATGAATGTGATATACATGTTCAACATTAAATTCAGGCGTATTAATATAACTTATACTTGTATTTTTAACTTCAAATACCCTTTTTGCACACTGAATCCATATAGTTTTTTGGCATTTACTGCATATACATTTTGTACCTGTAATCCTGTTTGTTCGATTGGAAAACGCACACAGGTATTAGATTGAAAACACAATAATCCTGAATTTTCAGTTGCCACATACACGGTATCTCCGGAGCCTGAAATGGCATTTACTGATACAACGCCTAAACCTTCAAATGCATATAAACCAAAATCATCCAATTTATAAATACCCTCTTTTGTGCCAATCCAAATTGTACCATGCGCATCTTCATATATACTGGTAACGGATTGTACCTGCGCATTTGAAACCTTACATACATGAAGGGTATTGTTTTTAATCCAAACTAAACCGCCATCCTCGGTACCGCACCAAATACGTCCGGTGCGATCACACATTACAAACCGTATATAATTACTGGGCATACCGCAATGGCGATTGTAGTGATCGTACGAAATACCGTTAAACCTAACTACACCTTCATTGGTGGCTAACCACAGGGCACGTTGGTGATCTTCTGTTATGTCGTATATACGATTATGACGCAGTCCCTGTTGTTTACCATAACAGCAAAAGGATGCTGTATTTTGATCGCGGGTATAAGGGGGTAAGGCGGGTTCACGTTCAGGTTTTATATATTTGTTTTCAATCCATTGATAAGCAACAGGAAAGGTTGTGACATTTAAATTTTGAGGTGTTTTTAATACACGTGTTTCGCGACCGTATGATTGTAAATTATCAAGAATGCTGTACGTTTTTTTAACATTTACAGAACCGGATACTGTTTGGTATTTAAGCGCTGTAGTGTGAGTTGAATCTAAATTAAAACCTTGCGTACGAATTGTATCTTTAGAAAATGGTTGACTGGTAATTGGACCTGATGTTTCACCTTGCTTAACCTTGGTATTACATGCTATAAAAGCTAAGATGCATATACTCCATAATATCCGCATAACAATGTTAAAATAATCCGTACAATAATCGGCCTACTAAAAAATAAATTGTAATGCCTATAATGTCATTGAGTGTGGTTACAAAGGGTCCCGTAGCAAGTGCGGGATTAATTTTAAAACGATTTAATGTTAACGGCACAAACGTTCCCAAAACCGAAGCGCATAAAATAACTGTGAATAATGACATACTTACCGTTGCCGCAAGCTGCCAGTCTTGAATTATAAATGCATAACTCCATATCAGCACGGCACAGATTAATCCGTTTAAAACTCCTACACCAAGCTCTTTAAGTAAACGCGGGATAATGGTATTAGAAATAATAGATCGGTTGGCTAAGCCCTGTACAATTATTGCACTGCTTTGTACGCCCACATTTCCACCCATTGCACCAATTAATGGAATAAAATATGCCATTTCGGGATGAATTCGAATTTGGGTTTCATAGGCTCCAATAATACGAGAACCTATGATACCTCCACACATACCCACCAACAGCCACGGTATGCGTGCCCTGGAATTTCTCCAAAATCTGTCATTGGGATCAACATCATCGGATAAACCACTTAACCGCTGCACTTGCTCATCTGCAGATTCGCGAATCACATCCACCACATCATCAATAGTAATTCGCCCCACCAAGCGTCCCAGGGTATCTATTACAGGTAATACAACCAGATCGTACTTTTGCATTATACCTGCTACTTCTTCACTGGTTGCTAAAACATTTACAGAAATAATATCAGGTTCAAATAGTTCTTCTACGCGCGCCATTGGATGTGCAATAATTAAGCGTTTTAGCGACAGCATCCCACGTAACCGCCCCACTTCGTCAACCACATACACTGCATACATTACATCAACATTTTCAGCCTGTTCACGAATTTGATGTATACACTGCGAAACATGATCACTGGTGTACACACGCACCAGTTCTTTTGCCATAAGCGAACCTGCTGTACCTTCTTGATATGTGATTAATTCTGCAATGTCACTGGCCTGGGTAATATCCTCAATTTGAGATAAAACTTCTGTTTGAATATTTTCTGGTAATTCAGAAATCACATCCGCAGCATCATCACTGTCCATATTATCAAGCTGCTGTGCAATTTGTTTTGTGCTTAGGCTGGATAATAAAATTTCGCGGCGCTCTTCATCAAGTTCTAATAAAACTTCGGATGCTGTTTCAGAAGAAATGGCTTTAAAAACAATGAGTGCTTCGGTATCGTTTAACTGCCGAATTACCTCCGCAATATCAGCAGGATACCACTCTGCCAGCATTTGCCGGATGTGTTGTTCTTGTCCAAGCTCAATGGCATGACGGATATGATTTAAAACGTCTGTATTTAGTTCTGCTGGCATGGCGCATGTAAAAGTACAAAGAAGTGTTTGTATTATACCGTTACAATTAAAAGTATGGCACCAAGTATTGCAAGTGCAGAAGCCAACAGAGCAGATAGCGTTATGGGTTCTTTATACATCCAACGGTTTATGGGTAATGTTAATAAGGGTAATAAGGCAAAAATAGATTGCGCCAAAGCGGCGGGTAAAATTTGTATTGTATACAAGGATAAACTGACACCAATGAGCGGACCAAACAGCGTACCCCATACTATATAGGTTAATGTACGCTGACGGTTTAAAAAAACGTATTTTACTTGGGGCAGTAAATGGCTATTTAATCCCAGTACAATCCAACTTGAAATGCCGGCAAATAGTAATCGAATCCATACGGCTTCCAAGGCATGTACAGGTAATTCTTTAAAAGCCCATTTAGATAAAACCAGGCCAAATCCTTGACAAAAAGCACCCAAAATTCCGTATACTATACCTTTTGTATTGCGTTTAAATCCATATGCCTCGGATTGCCGCGCATCCGATTTTGAAAAGCTTAGCCACGTAACTGCAATTACAATTAAAAACATCCCTAAATAACTTTCCCATTTTAAAATTTCATTTAAAAATATCCAAGAGCACCATGCTGCAGAAACGGGTGCCAAACTTGTAAATAAACTTCCTAAACGGGGACCTAAATGCACGAAACTTGAAAAGCTAAATCCATCACCTATCGTAAAGCCAACAATACCAGAAACTGCAAACAGCCAAAATCCAAGATTTGCACTGTCTGTTATCAAATTTAACGCGGAACTACTTGCTAAAACCAAACTTAAAATGATACATGCAAAAGTTAATCTTAATGGATTAACTACTTTAGGATTTACACGTTTAGAAGCTTCCGTAAACGGAAAAATACCTATACTCCAACTCATAGTGGTTAGAAGTGCACATATAATTCCGCTTATCATTTAGTAGGTTTACGATCTCCAAAAATTGCAGTTCCCATGCGAACCATTGTGCTACCATGTGAAATAGCTAATTTATAATCGGAACTCATACCCATGCTTAACACATGGGCGTGTGGAAACAGAGTAGATAACTGCATATATGCCTTTTTAGCCTTTTTAAATTCCTGTTCTAATATGGCTGTTTCGTTTGTAAAGCTGGCCATTGCCATAAGGCCTAAAATTTTTAGGTGTGGATAGCGTGTGGTAATATCAGAATGTATAAAGGCCTGGAATTCATCCTCACTAAAACCAAATTTACTTGTTTCGCTCGCTACGTGCAGTTGCAATAATACAGGTTGGATTTTTCCAATTAAAGCTGCTTGTTTTTCAATTTCATGAGCCAACTCTTTGCGGTCTAAACTGTGTATTAAATAAACATAGGGTAGAATCTGTTTTACTTTATTACGCTGCAAATGGCCGATAAAATGCCAGTGAATGGCTTTTGGCAATTGTGCCTGCTTGGCATGCAACTCCTGAACATAATTTTCTCCAAAATCTCGTAAACCGGCATTATAGGCCTGTAAAATATTTTCTGGAGTATGATGTTTTGATACGGCCAGCAAAGTAACCCCCTGGGGTAATGCCTGCTGAATGTGATGTATCCGTTTTGAAATTTCGGTCATGCCTGCATGGAATATATACAAAGCGCACTCAGTAGTTTAGGCTCTATCCAAGTTGACTTTGGAGGCATGGTTTGATTTGAATCTGCAATACTTTTAAGTTGATTAAGCGAAACCGGATGCAGTACAAATAAAATATCAGCCCTACCTTCATTAACCCACTGCGTTTGCTGATGTACAGGACGTATACCGGGAATGAAACTAACCCGTGAATCATTTCTTAAATCTGTAATGTTAAACAGCGGTTTTAAAATTAAGTCATTTAAAAGCTGGGTGTCTAATTCGGAATGCGTATAACGTTTTTCAATTGTCCAACAATACCAAATACCATTTGTATAAAACCATATTTGTCCTTGTGTTACTGGGGCTTTAAATTCAATTTCAGGAATCAATGATCCGTATTTTTTGCAATGCGATACCAGTACATTTCTATCTATGGGCCTGTCAAGTTTAATGGCACGGTTAAATTCAATAATACGTAATTGTGTTTCAGAAAAAAATACACCTAAATAATGTGCATATGACTCCGTTTGGGATTTGGATTTCCACAACCGGGCCGACGAGGCTGACCTGTGATGCCCATCTGCAATATAAACGGCATTAAGTTGTTGAAATTCAAATTGCATTAATTGCACTAAACCGGAATCAACACAGGCCAAATTTCATGCCGCGTACCTTCGGAATCTGTAAAACCGGTTTCTGAGGGGGTTTGCATTATACCATTTATACATGATGTAAGATTAGGCCGTTCAGGATATGCAAACAACACCGGCTCTGCATTAAAGCCACACACATCCAGGTATTTTTGTAATTTAAATTCGCGGGATTCTAACGTTTGTTCATGTATTTTAATAATTCCATTAAAATAATCCTGCACTGCAATTGTTGCTATAACACCTGTGTAAACAAAGGCGCCTTTTTGCTGGCGGTAAACATAATATCCGGCTTGAACATCCTGTTTTAAAATACCTTGATGTGTAAATTCCACAAACCGCTTTCGGGTTTTTTGTAGTCGCTCATCAGACCCTGCTTTGGTTATTTGCCCATCCTGAAAATCAGGATGTATAACGTGTAAAAACGATTGCGGGTAATTTTTTAAATGGTGTTTTAAATCCTCTGCAGAATATCGGTCGGCAGGATGTGATACCACATTAGATGCCTCAGCAGCATTAGGTCGATACGCACGAAACGGACGGATATCAGCCATTGGCAAAAGCCTTGATTAATAGTTCGGCTAGTTCAATACCTATACGTTCTTGGGCTTCACGTGTAGCCGCTCCAATATGCGGACTTAGTGAAAGTTTAGGGTGTTGTATTACCGAGGGATCCGGTTGAGGCTCATGCGCGTAAACATCTAAACAGGCATGGGCTACGCGTTTAGAATCTAAGGCTTGCAATAATGAATGTTCATGTATGACAGATCCGCGCGACGTATTAATTAATATAACACCGGGTTTTAAAAGTAAAAACTGATCGGGACCAATAAGTTCTCCACCCGGTACATGACAGGTAATAATATCGGCATGTTGTAAAACCGATTCTAGTGACTCGGTTTGCACTTCAACGGTTATTTCAGATGCTGCAATGCTCCATGCCAGTTTTAATTTTGTAATATTGGGATCATAAACCCGCAATTGCATACCAAGGCCCAGTGCCATTTTAGCAACTGCCTGACCAATACGACCAAAACCCAAAATGCCAAGGGTTTTACCCTGCAATTCGGTGCCTTCTGAAAACTTTTTTTTCAATTCGTTAAAAGCTGTAGTTCCCCGTACAGGCATTTCACGGTTACTCTGGTATAAAAACCGAACTGCTGAAAATGCATGTGCAAATACCAATTCGGCAACCGACCGACTGGATGCTGCAGGCGTATTAATAACTTGAATGCCTTTAGATTCGGCAAATGCCACATCGATATTATCCATACCCACGCCACCGCGTGCAATAATTTTTAATTGTGGGCAGGCTTCAATAAGTTCTTTACGAACTTTAGTTGCACTTCGTACAACCAATGCGTCAATGTTATAAGTATTAATATACGTGGCTAATTCAGATTGAGGTATGGCTTGGGTTTGAACATTAAAACCTGCTGCTGTAAGACGTTCGATGCCCGAGGCATCCATCCCATCGTTGGCTAAAATTGATTTCACGCTTCAAAATTAGATATTTATGCGTAAATCTCATTGCAAGATGTAAAATCATATTATTTGCAAAGTGTTTTATTACCTTTATGGCTGAATGAGTTCTGCAATAACACCCCGAAGTTTAGATTATAGTAAATGGTATAACGAATTGGTAATTTCAGCCGATCTTGCAGATCACAGTGCTGTTAGAGGCTGTATGGTTATAAAACCCCATGGATATGCCATATGGGAAAACATGCAACGTGCTTTAGATGATATGTTTAAAGCAACCGGGCATGTAAACGCATATTTTCCTTTGTTTATACCCAAACATTTATTTGAAGCGGAGGAAAAAAATGCCGAAGGTTTTGCCAAAGAATGTGCAGTAGTAACGCACTACCGGCTAAAAAATGACCCGCTCCATCCCGGTAAATTAATAGCTGACCCGGAAGCTAAGTTAGATGAAGAATTAGTAGTGCGTCCCACCAGTGAGGCTATAATTTGGAATACCTATAAAACATGGATACAAAGTTACCGCGACCTGCCCATTTTAGTTAACCAATGGGCAAACGTGGTGCGCTGGGAAATGCGAACCCGATTGTTTTTAAGAACTGCTGAATTTTTATGGCAAGAAGGTCATACAGCTCATGCCACTGCAGAGGAAGCATTACAAGAAACACGTCAAATGCTGGATGTATACGCTGATTTTGCAGAACAGTGGATGGCTGTGCCCGTGATTAAAGGTGTAAAAACGGCCCAGGAACGTTTTGCCGGTGCCGACGATACATTTTGTATAGAAGCCTTAATGCAAGACGGAAAAGCATTGCAGGCAGGCACTTCCATTTTTTAGGTCAGAATTTTGCAAAAGCTTTTGATGTTAAATTTGCTTCAAAAACAGGAACGCTTGATTACGTTTGGGCAACAAGCTGGGGGGTTAGTACCCGTTTAATGGGTGCTTTAATTATGAGCCATAGCGATGATAAAGGGCTGGTGCTTCCGCCCAAATTGGCGCCCTTACACGTAGTGATTATTCCCATTTATAAAGGATTACAGGAATTAGAAAACCTTGTTAAAGCCTGTGAACCATTGATACAGGAATTAAAGCAATTGGGCATTAGAGTAAAACTTGATACCCGTGACACACAACGTCCGGGTTGGAAATTTGCTGATTACGAATTAAAAGGTGTACCCTTACGAATAGCCTTAGGTTTGCGTGATTTAGCACAGCATCAATTAGAAATTGCACGCCGCGATACCGGTGTTAAACAACTTATTTTAATGAAGGATGCCCCGGAAATTATTAAATCGCTTTTAAATGAAATTCAAGACGGATTGTTACAGCGTGCTCGCCAACGCATGCAGGCGATGTCGCATTATGTCGATGATTACGAAACCTTTAAATCTAAATTAGAAACCACAGGAGGTTTTATATATGCCCATTGGGATGGCACAGCAGAAACTGAAAACCGTATAAAAGAAGAAACCAAAGCCACCATTCGCTGTATACCACTTAATAATCCGCAAGAATCTGGTACGTGCATCTATTCAGGAAAACCCAGTACGCAGCGTGTAGTTTTTGCGCGCGCATATTAAAATAATGTAAATAGTATGACACAACACGAAATCATTTTAAAACTGCTTCAGGAAAAATCCTCCATGAAACAGGACGTGTATCTTAAAACCCAAGCTGCATTTGATGAATTACGAAACCTGTTAAAAGCACAAAGCGATCGTATATCAAGCGCTATTAATACAATAGATAAACGTATTCGTGTGGAATTTAAAGATGTAGGTATACAATCGATGTTTATTAAAGTAGCCGGTGATGTTTTGGATTTTCAAATGCATACTAACGTATTTAATTTTCAAACTACACACCCTATATATAAACATTCCTATGTACGTCAAAATCCACAAAATGCTTACAGTGGCATTATCAGTATTTATAATTTTTTAGCCGATTCATACAAATACAACCGCTTGCAAGATGTAGGGTATTTAATAGCCCGCATTTTTATTAATCGCGAGGGCCGCTTTTGGGTTGAAACCCGTATTAAATCATTACAAGCATATACTTCCATTTCTGAACAAGCTTTTTCGGCAGATGCATTACAGCACATTATTGATCACCTGATTATTTTTGCAATTGAATTTGACTTGTACACACCTCCCTTTGAACAAATGCTGCAGGTAACAGTTGCTGAATTGCAGGAAAAAGCTTCGGCCATGGCCTTACGAACCGGTAAACGTTTAGGTTTTTTAGGAAGTTCGGGGCATGAATTTAATATCGAAGATGTTTCAAACCTTTGAACATTTGAAAATTAAACGTCTTATCATAATCGGTCCCGCCTACCCGCTTCGTGGCGGCCCTGCAGTTTTTAATGAAAATTTAGCATGGCACTGCCAACAATCCGGAATTGAAACCGAAATACTTTCATACACCTACCAATACCCTTCATTTTTATTTCCAGGCAGTACTCAATTTAATACATCAGATGCTCCAAAAGACCAAATAAAACGCCGGGCCCTAATTCATACTTTAAATCCCTATACCTGGTGGACTACAGCAAAATACATTAAACAACAAAAACCGGATGTAATTCTTATTCGGTTTTGGCTGCCCTTTTTTGCTCCCGCATTGGGCAGTATTGCCCGTTTGGTATTTAAAAGCACCCGTGTTATAGCACTTACAGACAATGTAATTCCCCATGAAACACGAATTGGCGACCGTATGCTAATTCGTTATTTTATAAAATCATGCCATGGCTTTATAACCATGAGCAAATCGGTTAAAGATGAGTTAGAACATTTAAATATTAAAAAACCTATTGCATTAACCCCCCATCCATTGTATGAAACGTATGGTCCCGCCATGGAACGTAAAAAAGCACGTGAGATTTTACAATTACCCATGGATGCCGATATTGTATTGTACTTTGGCCTTATTCGCCATTATAAGGGATTGGACTTGTTAATTGAAGCATTTAACAACTGTGCGGCACAACTACCCAATATGTATTTACTTATAGCCGGAGAATGCTACGAAAAACCTGAACCCTACAGTGCCATGATTGCTGAATCGGCATATAAACAGCGCATTATATGGCATCAGCACTTTATTAAAGATGAGGCCATACCCGCTTATTTTTGTGCTGCAAATTTAGCTGCTCAAACCTACAGACATGCCACAAACAGCGGGGTTAGCATGCTGGCCTATTATTACCGTACACCGTTATTGGTAACGGCCACAGGCGGACTACAAGATATTGTACCCCACAACAAAGCCGGTTTTTGTATACCCGTTAATACCTCAGCCATAGCAGAACATTTAGTGTTATATTTTAAAAATAATCTCGAACAGCCGTTTAAACGTGGCTTAGAATCAGAACGTATTAAATACCAGTGGTCTGCGTTTTTAGATGCCCTTCAAACCCTTTATAAAAGTATTTCCTGATTGTAAAATTTTGAATTATTTGTTGAAAACAAATCTGTGCAGTACGCACAAATGAATTTACATTTAGTAGGATTATTGTTTTATGGCTTTGCAAGTTAACATTCATGACATTTTAGGACAGCTGTATCAACATCGCGATTTGGTAGCGTATTTATTTGCCAATCGCGATCGTGTTAGCTTAAATGAACTGATAGCAGCAGGCTCACTTACACAAGAACAGTATCTGAAACTTAAATCTCTTGATTTAATTTATGATTATGAGGGTGTCATTAGTTTAAATGATGCCGTTGTAAGCATGTTTGAGGAATTTATGGAAATTGGCGAGGTTACTCCTGGATTGGTGCGTGATTACATGAATGAATTACAACGGCAATTACGATTTTATACCGACATACGCGAATTACGTTTTTTACGTGGTGTAAAAAAATATTTAAAACGCATTGACGTTGCTTTAAGCCGAGAAATAATTAAACTTCAAAAAAATGTAGACGATACTTATAAAAACGAATCCAATTACCGTGTTAAAATACAAAAGCTTGAAGATTACCGTGAAAAACGCGATACTATTATTAGTTTTATTAAAAGCACACATGACATTATAGATACTAACAGAAATTTATTTAACCTATCAAACGATAACGAACTTTTTGGAATAGTAAGCGCCTTAAAACATAGTTTAATTGAAAACCTGGACTATCTGATAGAAATACAAACCGATATTACAGATTACATTAATAAAATACAGCTTCAGCTTGACAGCTATCTTAAAGCCCAGCAAGTAAAAGAAATTAAAGATCGAGGACAATTGTATTACCAAACCAATTTCAAATCCGTTATTGAATCCGTAAATACACTGCGCCACAATAATATTAAAACGCCGCGAACCCGCATATCCGTGAACGCCTTATTTACGGATGAAGGCCATGTGTTATGTCAAAAAATTGCTGAAAAATATAAACTCAGCAGATTACTTGCCCGTGGTATTGCCGAAAAACTCTCTGGTAATTACAAGGAGAAAGCTTTAGAGCAACAATTAAAACTTGATACCGAACGATTGGTGGAACGTTTTTTAAATCAAGAAAAACAAAACCTGTTTTTGTATTTAATGGATTATAAATTTCCAAAAGCCATTGGCGACGTACATCTTGAAGATCGCTTGTCACTATTTGTTGAAATAGCAATGGAATATCAAAATAAAATGGATTTTAAATACCGCTTAGAATATTACAATTATAATGATGCACAGCAACAACATCGTAAAATTGGATATACGTTAATTGTTCCGCCAAAACTCAAATCGTCAAAAAAATCAAAAACACCACAACGTACCTAATATGCTAGCCGAAGATTTTAACCTCCCTAAACAAACACATACTATATTTTCAATTATGGCACGCGGACACTTTATATCAAGCAATGGTACGCGCGAAGGCATGAACAGGCTTTATGATATAATTAATAACCCCGAACATTTTGAACGTTTACAAGCTTATTTCAACATCATTCATTACCAAATTGAACGGGGTAACAATTACTTCTATTTTTCAAAAATGCAAGAACCGCAATCTGAACTCGAAAAAAAACTTGAGCGGTTTGAACGTTATCTTGACATTATTGATTTGTTTGCAAGTATGGATAATAAAATAACCATTGGTAGCCGATTTCGACCCTCAGAAATTGCAGAGGAATGTGTTGCCAATGTGCGTTTAAAACAAAAGCTTCAAAAAATTCCATTGTACCGCTCTGAAACCTTGCATAATAAGGTTCGTGAAATTTGTGATCTTTTAAGCCGCGATTCGTTTTTAGAACTGGAAGATGAAAAAACAGAATCCTATAAAGTACTGGATGCCTACACGTATTTATTGGATATTGTAAACGCAATTGCTATTTACGAAGAACCCTCAACCTTAGAAAATACAAAATTATGAGTATACCAAATTGCAGAATATTAAACCGGATTGTTGAAATTAATATAGCCAATGTTCGCTATGCAGATATTGAATTAAGCGGAAATACCTGTTTTGTAGGCACCAATAATTTTGGGAAAACTTCCTTGCAACGGGCCATACTGTTTTTTTATAGTGCCAACAGTCGTGGATTGGGAATATCCTCATCGCAAAAAAGTTTTGAAGAACATTATTTCAGGTATGAAAATTCGTTTTTGATATATGAAATAGCCACGGAAGATAAACCGTTTATGGTTATCGTATACCGTCATAACAAATTGGTATTTAGATTTATTGATGCTGCTTACGACGTTGACTTATTTATAAATAGCAGTGATGAAGCCATGAAAATAAAAGAACTTGTAAATGGCCTAGAACGTCGTGGTATTTTTGTATCAAACCAAATTGATACTTTTGAAAGGTACCGTAATGTAATTTACGGAACCGAAGTTGATAAACAACTTTCACGGTTTTTTTTACTTAAGGGTAATGAAAAATACCAAAATATTCCAAAGTCTATAACCAATGTGTTTTTATCTTCTAAAAGCAGTATAGATTCACGTTTTATTAAAGATTTTATTGCAAACTCGCTAAGTACCGAAGACAGCAGTATAAAACTAGAACAAATTGAGCGGCAATTACGGCAATTCAATGAAAAATTTGTAGATATAGAAACCTATCTTAAAAAGGACACGCAGGCCCTGATTGAATTTATAGACAAAAAATACGACCAGGTTCAAATGCTTAAAGGCATGCAGTATGAGCTGGCGGAGAAATTAGGTAGCAGTTTACATTATGCCGAAACCCAACACGATGCAATTCGCCAAGCCGCTATTAAAAAAGAGGAAGAGCTGGAAACATTAAAAACTCAACTTGATGCATTTTTAGAAAAAAGTAATGAAAAACAATTGGACATACGTGAAGAAATTGGATACTACGATCGCAGCATTCGTGAAGCACAGAAAAAACTAAAAATTTACCAAGATCAACATATTGAAGAGGTGCTTAAAAAAAACAGTGAGCGTGAAAAACTGCAGGTGGAATTAAATATGGCACGCCGTGAATATGAAAGTTTAACCTCAAATGTTACCAGTCTTGAATTAAAATACACAAGTTTATTAGAACAAATACGAAACGACAAAATTGCTTTTATTAATAAACTTAACAGTAAACTTAATGAGGTTTTTAACCATTATAATGAGTTGATATTGGTTGAAAAAAACGAATTCAATAAAACCGATTCCAGATTAAAACTTGAACGCGATGAAAAATTAACAGCTATTCAAGAAGAATGGACTTCCAAGCAAATTGAAATTAATGAAATTAAAAATCAGGAAAAATTAATTACAGGAACTCGGTTTTACGAACACGAAATACGATTATTAGAACAGGAAATTTCAGAATTATTGGCTATAAGCTTAAAAAATAAAAGCGAACGGGCTATTAAGCAAAATTTAGTTCAAACACTTCAACGTGAGTGGGAGCATCATGAACAAAAACTAAAATCTGCTTTGCAATTACAAGTACAGCACAGTCAAAATGAAATCGAAAAATTAAAAACAGAAATTCAAACCATTGAAGGTAAATTGTCCATTCAGCACGATGCTTTGTACGGTTTTTTGGAAAAAAATGTAAAAAACTGGCATGAGCATATAGGCAAAGTTATTCGTGAAGACGTTTTATTTAGAACGGACTTACATCCGGAGTATATAAAAGAACATGCTACAGATACTATTTACGGCATTAAAATAAAAACTACAGAACTCAGCAGCAGCTCTAAAACGTTGGAGCTTTATCAGTACGATAAAAACGAACGCCTGCAGGCCATAAAAGGTATAGAGGAAGCCCTTAATCAATTTCAGCAAAACAATACGCATGAAAAAATGGCTTTGGCTGACAAATACGGAAAACAACTCAGCGAGCTAAAAGAAGATATAAAAGTGCTGAGTTATTCACTTGAATTGGCAGAACAAAAAGAGCAAAAACTCAATTTAGAACTTGAAGAATGGAATACACGAGCACGTCAAGAAACAGAACAATCTTTAAGTGGTAACCGTCAACGTTATAATATACTTGAGGAAGAATTACAGCTTTTAACGCGTAAAAAAAATGTAATGCTTCAGGATTATAACAATCAGCTTGATAAACTTCAGCAAAACCATAAAGGCCGATTAGATGAAATTAAAAAACGTCAAGATACTGAAATGGCCAGTATGGACACCGAGAAGAAAAGCCGCGTAAAAGAATTTGAATCAAAAGAACTGGAATTACATACTGAAAAAGAAAAAAACTTTAAATCTAAAGGCGTAGACGCAAAATTACTTAAACAGGTTGAGTCCCAAATTCAAAATCTGCAAACACAAATGCGCGAATTGGAACAATACGATACACTAATTAATGATTATTTAAAAGACAAGCGCGAGTTATTTGATGTACTTCCCAGTTTAATTGAAAAGAAAGAACAATTTGTAAAATCTAATACAGAAATTATGTCTGCTGTTGAAGATGCTAAACGCAAGCATAACCTTCAGGAGATGGAATTAAATAAGCAAAAACGAGCATTTGATGAGGAATTGATAGAATTTAATAACGGAATAACTTTTTACACATCTAATTTCAGAGAATCACCCGTATATCACAAATTTGCAGATATCATCGAACGCGCTGAACCAAAACGTACACAATATAAAATTTCGGATTTGTGCACCCAGTTACTAAAAAATGACTCGCATTACAACGAGGAATTTGGTGCGTTTCAGCGTTATATCAATGAGTTTTCGGGTAAATTCAGACTTGAAAATCACTTTAATTTTGTTATTCGCAATGATGCCAGCGCTGGAGAATACGACCGATTTGCTCAAAATCTTCGAAATTTTATACACGAAAATAAAATCGAATTGTCAGTTGCTGAAACGGCCACACAAATCAGTCTGGTTACCGACAGTATTGCGGGCAAAGTAAAAGAACTTAGTGGACAAAAAGATAAAATTCAGCATATTATTTCATTAATTGCTGAAGACTTTAAAAAAGCTGAATTTGAAGAAAGCAAGCTGATTGAGTTTATTAAAATTCGTTTAGATGAATCGGATAATAAAGTGTACAAATTACTTAAACGTATACAAGAATTTAGAGAAGAAAACGGCTTGATATACAATGAAGGACTCTTTAATACCGATTATGCGACCGCCGGTAAACGTGAAATTAGCAGTAAAGCAGTTAAATTGTTAGAGCAATTGCGCAGTGCCATAAACGAACAAGAGCAAGAAGAAATACGATTACAGGATTTGTTTGAATTAAAATTCAATATTAAAGAAGGCATGAACGAAACAGGCTGGACGCATCGTATTGAAAGTATTGGAAGTACCGGTACCGACATTTTAGTAAAAGCCATTATATACATTACTTTATTGCATGTGTTTATAAAAGAATCTTCACATCGCAGCAGTAAAGACTTTAAAGTACATTGCATTATTGATGAAGTGGGACAGATATCGGCACATTACTTGCGTGAATTGTTGCGATTTGCAAAAAACCGAAATATTATGATGATTAATGGTTTACCAAATAAATCAGGACTTGAAAGCCACTATAAATACACCTATCAATTTAGACGTGAAGAAGATCAGAATGTTCGTATATTTCCTAGCATAGTTACAGAGGTTGAAGCTTAATTTAAATCCATCTAATTAATTTTGGATATATTTTTTATTACTAACTATATAAAAAAATAGAAATTAA
>RFNG01000094.1 GCA_009927275.1 Sphingobacteriia bacterium
TGGAGAAGAGCGTTTTTCAAATCTATTACATCCAGAGGTATTAAAACTTTTATTTTCAACAAATAATGGATTGTTCATTTATTGTCCATTACTTATATTTTTTTTAACGGGATTATTTATTTTGTATAAACATGTACCGCGGTTTAGTATTTGTATTACAGTGCATTTTATATTTATTTCATTTGTTTTTTCATCTTGGCATGACTGGACGTATGGATGCTCATATGGCTGCCGTCCATTTGTTGAATACATATCAATTTTTGCACTACCATTTGGTTTTTTTATTGAAAAGTTTATTTTAAAAAATTCATTAAAACTGTTGTGGCTTACCTTGATAATAGTATTTATTGTGTATAATCAAAAACTTATTTTTTCATACGATGGTTGCTGGGCTGCTGGTATTTGGGATTGGTCAGAATTGTTAAACCTAATTGTAAGTGAAACAAAATAACAATTTATTTACGAGTGGAGCTAAAAGGGTTTTATATGATTAATCCAATTATACAAACATCATCAACTTGATCAGAATCGCCCTTCCAAGTATGAAATGTTTCATTCAAAAGATTTTGAATTTCAAACACCATTTTATACAATTGATATGAAAGAACTGGATATCCTAAGGCAAAAAATTAAAAATGGCCAAATTCCCAAGCGATTTCCTGAATATGGCGGTGCAAATCTTATAATAACTAAAAATCAAAATCGAAATTTTCACGAAGACGATGTTGTGGTGTATTCTGAACATGCTTCGGCGTTAAGCTGGCTTGTTGTTGAGTTAAAACACATTTACAGTTCTGAAATTGACTACATTAATAAATACGATTTTTATCCTGGTATTGGAAATATTATTATTAGAGCTTTAGCTGAACAGAAATCATTATCAGAAATCCTGTTGCATATATTGGATGAGGTAGAAAACAACTGGGGCGAAAAATAAGTGAAACCAAAAAACGCTATTGGGTTTCAATTTTCCTGTACCACTTCAATAAATGATTTTAAAGTAGAATTGTAAAATCAAGATATCTTAACGCTTTTTAAGCTGTAATACCTGCTCAGTTCCGTTTGGTTTTTCTATGGTACGGGCCTCTTTTATTAAAATTCGCGCACCATTTTTAAATGCTACTATAAAAGCATCGTCAAAGCCTAAATTTTGTAATTGAATTAAACTTAATTTAGCATTTTTAAAGGTCCTTAGTTTAGTAGTATAAAAACGAATAGTACCGTTTTTAAGGGTTTCAGTAAAAATGGGATTTACGTAATTGGTAAAGCGTGGTTTTCTTTTTGGCGCATATACACCTAATTGTATGGTATAAAATACATCAGCTTCGTTATCAAGGGTTTTATAGTTTTCTGTAGGTGTGTCATAATTATTTACGGGCTTTGTATTTTGGGCAGTATTTAATTTATATTCAGACCATTTCATATAAACACCATTATTATATATAACTATATAGGCATCTTTATAACCCATTAAGCGTACTTTATTTCGAATAAACAAGGCCCGTTCGTAAGTAAAATAATTCCCTTTTTGGTAGCAATACCAATTAGTAGTGTTTAAATTAACATACACCGAATCTTGATTTTTAAATACCAGGGTTTTTAATGGATTTTTAACGGCTGCTAACTGTACTCTAAAAACTATCCCATCCGGAAAGGCTAGCTCTGAGTATGCACCAATTTTAGCAGCAGACCGTGTAATACTATTTTTTGTATTTGTCTGATTGGTTTTTGAGGCCAGCGTATCCAAACTTGGGTTTAAAAGAGAATCTTTACTTACTATTAAAGTATTTAATATGTTGTTGTCCCGCTTAGTAGAATTTGTTATGGCAGTTGTATCTAATTGTGATAAGGATGAGGTTAATACACTTTGATGTGATGTTGTTAAATCCGATAATGGTGTTTGATTATTAACTGTGATTTCGGGCGACGTTGCAATTACACTTGCTGAAACCGCAGCATCTTTTTGTGTTTTGGTAGTGGTATTTGCTGTTTTTGTTTGGTTTTCTATTTCACTCGCAGTAGGCGTAACAGTATCATTTGTAATTTGTTTAATAACTGAAGAATCTTGAATAGGTTCTGGAGTTTTAATTTTACGTTTGCGATTTTTTAATTCAGTTTTAGATTTAGCTATACTTACAGTATCATTTAACTGTATAGATTTTGCATTAAAAGCGGAATCCGATTTAATCCTAGTCTTTGTATTTTTATTAGTTTTAGAATTTTTAGCTGAGCTAATAAGTGATGAATCGTTTCTCGATTTAGTAGATGTTAAATTGGCGGTATCCTTATTTATGTTGGGTTTAATTTTATCAGTAGATTGGTAATCTTGTGATTCCGCTGGGTTTACAGCAACATTTGCAATTTTATTATAATCCGCATTTGCAGCCGTAAGTGTGTTGATGGATGCAGAATTTATTTCTATGGGCTTATTTAGGGGCGCTTTTGAATTAGGCGGTGGTATGAGGGTTTGGGTATTTACTACAAAAAGGGTATCCCTTTTATTTTTAGATATAGTTGTTTTTGTTGTAGCCGATTGTTGCGTAAAAGAATCTATGGGCCTTGCAAGATCTAAAGTTTCCGGATTATTATTAGGAGGTAAGTTAGTTTTGGAATTTATCGTATAATTTGATACGGCATTAGATTTTAAAGCCGCAGTATCTTTAGTGCTAAAAGTATTAGAAACGGTGTTAGTTTTAACAGGTGTGTTTAAGTTTTTATTTTGTTTTTTAGTATTATTAGTTACAGAATTTTCGGTATTTAGGGCGTTAGCTTGTAAATCATTTTTTTGTGGCTTTCGAATTGATTTTTTTTCGTTTGCTTTTGATGGCTTTGCCGATGCGAGTTTATTTTTATTTGTATCGGGTAATGTAATAGACGGGCTTGAAGCCTTAACTTTAGAAACATAATATGCGGTTAAGGTTTTTGAAAACATGCTGTCTTTTGTGGCGATTGTTTGTGCATGCGTATTTAAAAACCGGCTAAGTTCTAAGTATATACCCTCGGTTTCATTAAATACCAATTGTTGGGCCGTAGTTACATTTGAATCGGAATTAAAAGCACTTAAACGGTTTTGAATTGCAACTAATTTTTTTTCAAAATACTCGTAATCGCTAGAATAATTAGATACTATAATTTTATTATTAATAATATCGCGGCTTGATACTATTTTTTGTTTGTATAAATCCGCCAATTGCGTATTAAATTTCTTTTTTTCAAAAGCAAGTGTTTCAAAAATGGTATTTACTTGCTTTAATTCAGTTTCATTTGTAATTGGTTTTGAAAGCGCATGTTCCAATTGACGTTCTAATTGTTGAATTATACTTTTGCTTGAAATGGCAATATTAATGGAGTCGGTACTTAATAACGGAGATGGAATTTTAGGCAATAAGGTGTCCCGTTGTTTAACGGTTAAATAAAATTGATTTTGTTGGAATGCATTTAACGTATTGTTTAAAACCGGTAGGGTAGTAGATTGTAAAGCAATGGGGTTGACAAGTTCAGATTTTTTAACATGCTGATTTTCTAATGCCGCCAATTGATCTTCAACCACTCGAACAGAATCCATCCATGCGGAAGATTTTTTGGTTTGGGCTTGTTCTAAAAAAGTTATATAGCGTTGGTTTAAAGCGCGCTCTTGATTTAATATTTTAGCTTCATGTTGTAAATTTTGTAAATGGGTTAATACACGCAAGGCGGTTAAAGAGTCGGCTTGGGCATCTTGCAAAGCCATTTGGGCTTCATTTAATTGCGTTTTTTGATTTGATGAGGGCTCCATTGCTTCGGCATGCATTACCTCTTTCCGAGCCAAACTGAGCATTTCTTGAGCCTCACGGGAAAGATTTTCACTTACCAGTTGGGCATCGGCAATTTGCTTTAACAGGTCATTATAGTTCTCGTTAAGTTCGTTAAGTTCTTGCCGTTCCATTAAAATAATTTCCGAATTTGAAAATGTTGAAAGTTCGTTTTTAATGTTTGTTGTTGGGGTTTTTACAGATTTTATGGTAATAGGCTTGTCTGGATTTGTGGTACTGCTATTTACGGCTATTTCAGTGTTTGATAATACGGTGGTATTTATACGTGATGAATCTTCTGTTGCCGATACATTATGATTAACATTTAACTCGGCTTTCGTTAATACTTGAGCCAAAAACTCTTCACGAGCCTGGGCATCTGTTTGGAGTTTAGCCAGTGCAATAGTATCTTTTGTGGTAAATGCATTAGGATTGTTAATGGTAAGTACTGTAACCTTGCCAAAAGCACTCATACGCGTTGTGCTAAACGTGGCAACCTGGTCTGTTGAATCGGTTACAAATAAAAAATCATCATCCGGTGAATTAATAGGAAATTCCAAATTTTGTGGTGCATTCCATGTGGAGGTGTTTTCATTCCATGTGCTTACAAAAATATCATAGCCCCCCATGCTGTTAAACCCTTTGCTTGAAAAGTACATACGCTTGCCGTTAGGGTGTAAAAACGGAAAATCTTCATCTTGAGGCGAATTAATTCCCTTTACCAATTGGGCTTTACCAAAAATCCCATCCTTTCCCCGTTCTGAAACATAAATGTCGCGTTGCAGACCCTCATCACCATAGCTGCTAAAATAAACACGGGTGCTTTGTTTTGGTAAATAAACCACCGATTTATCACGTCGTTTTCTATCGGTTTTGGTTTTAAAATCTTCGGGTTTTGACAAAAGTTTACCTCCCATAGATTCAGATGAATAACTCCGAAAGTAATCTTCAAGCTGCAATTCTTTACGAGAAAAAACATCCAATTCGGCGCTGCTACTAATAAGGTATTTTCCGTGTAATGAGGCTGCTATAAAGTCATCTGGTTTAAATTCTCGCTGCAAGGCTTTTTTTGCACGCTGTTTAAATTCAACAAAATAGGGAATGGCCTCGTCAAAGCGGTAATTTAACTGATAGGCCCGTCCTAAATAAAAATAGAGTTCAGGGTTTTTAAACTCCGGATCGGTACTGGCCCGTTTAAAATAGTTTAAAGGTTTTTTTTTATCGGCTTCAGAGTATAGCATACACACGCCAAGTCGAAATGCATATTCTCCTTTTTTTGGAAATTGAGACAACAATAAGCTATACAATTGTTGCGATTTTACATAATCTTGTGCTTTAAATAAGTTGAGGGCTTCCGTTTCTGTTGTTTCAAAATCATTTTGGGCGCGCAAGGTAAATGAACAAAAAAATGTATACAGCAAAAAGATGCAAACGCTATAAAACTTTGCCATTTGAATAAGCAAAGTTATGAAATTAACCGCTGCCTGTTAGCCAAATTACCCTTACTTGTTGTATTTATAACTCAAATGCATTACTTTAGAGCTATAAACTGAACTGTATATGAACAACATTTTTACCTATGGAATTTTAGGATTATTGCTTTTTCAAACTGCTCATTCCCAAAATCCAACTCTAACGCCAGTAACGGATACTATTCATTACTATTATAACAAAGAATTTTTTAAACGTGGCACCCAGCCGGGAAATTTTGCATACTTTAAACTGGCAGCATCTACCAGTTCAAATGTTACCCACATCGGATCACGTTTTGAAAACAACGATACCTCGTTACGTATTTCAGGTCTTGAAGCCTTAATGTGCCGCAACAACATAAGTTCTCAAATTAAAGTAAATGTGCGGCTGTACCTTTGTAAAGTAAACAATGGCAATATAAATTTTCCGGGTGATTGTTTAGATTCAGTAACCGTAGAAGTAAGCGGTTTGCCCAATTTAAGACCACTGGGTGCTGATTTTAAAGATGGAAAAACTTACCTAATGAATGGTGATTATGCCGTGATGGCTCGCAATATTTCTTCATTTTCAGGAGATACCGTACGTATAGCACGCACTACCAGTAAAACCTTTACTGCATTTCCTAATGTGGGCTGGCAAGAAAAATATTCTGACGGGTATGGATTAGTACGTCAAAAAGGGAACTTAAGATCTACGGCAAATTTCACAGCAACAGGTTTTGGAAATATGACGGATTATGAATTTTGTGTGGCTCCAAGGGTTACATACAATATGTACATTGGTCAAGAAATGCCAGAAGATGTTGTAAATAAAGTACCTATTTGTACATTCCAGCAATTAAAGTTTAAGGCCCAAACGTCATATCAGGTAACGCATCGCATGTATAACCTCAATGAATTTTATAAAAAATGGAATTTATACCAGCCCTTGGGTGGGGTAAACGGCGGGTGGTCATCTGATTCTACAGTAATGTGGGAGTTTGAACCCGAATGGGGCGATAAAATGTCAAAAATGCACCTTCCTTATGGAGGCGGAAACAAAGAAATTACGTTTTACACGGATCATGCAGAACCATATCCTTTTACTGCAAATAGCTTTAAAGTAAAATACAGACCTATGGGCCGTTGCACCAATAATATTGGTAATGTTGAATTTGCAGAAAGTTTTACATTAATTGTTATGTATTGCGAAGGAGATACTGTAGGAATTTCAAATCCTTCTTTAAATGCTTATCGGTATTTCCTAACCCTTCTGATCATTTGAATATCAGCGGCTTAAATGCTTCAACGTATGAGGTTTCTATTTTTAATGTACAAGGAATTCGTGTTAAAGCACTTACCCTTAAAGATACTCAGTCGGCAATAGAAACACATGATTTAAAAGCCGGAATGTATTGGATTCAAGTAAAAGATCCTCAAACCGCAAAAGTTAAAACATTAAAATGGATAAAATCCTAATTTTAAAACCCCCTTTTGGGGGTTTTTTTATGTCCTTTTAATTACTTTTACACATCTATTATGAGAATTATTGAATTTCGTGAAGCCCTCCGAGAGGCTATGAGTGAAGAAATGCGAAGAGATCCCCATGTGTTTTTAATGGGAGAAGAAGTGGCTGAATACAATGGGGCCTATAAAGTTAGTAAAGGTATGTTGGCTGAATTTGGACCAAAGCGTGTAATTGATACTCCCATTGCGGAGCTTGGTTTTGCAGGTATTGGCATAGGAGCCGCCATGAATGGCTTAAGGCCAATTATAGAATTTATGACGTTCAATTTTAGCTTAGTGGCTATTGATCAGGTAATAAATTCGGCTGCTAAAATGTATAATATGAGTGGCGGACAATATAATGTGCCTATTGTATTTAGAGGACCTACTGCCAGTGCTGGAATGTTAAGTTCGCAACATTCACAGGCATTTGAAAATTGGTATGCCAATTGTCCCGGCCTTAAAGTGGTTGTTCCCAGTAATCCCTATGATGCCAAAGGACTTTTAAAAAGTGCTATTAGAGATAACGATCCTGTAATATTTATGGAAAGTGAGCAAATGTATGGAGATAAGGCTGAGGTACCTGAAACCGAATACACCATACCAATTGGCGTTGCAGATATTAAACAAGTTGGTGAACAGGTAACGGTTGTATCTTTTGGAAAAATTTTTAAAGTTGCTGCACAGGCCGCTAAAGAAGCAGCTGCACAAGGTATTAGTGTAGAACTTATTGATTTAAGAACAGTACGTCCCATAGATTATTATACAGTACTGGAATCTGTAAAAAAAACCAATAGACTTGTAATAGTTGAAGAAGCCTGGCCATTAGCCAGCATTTCTTCCGAATTAACCTATATGGTGCAGCGTGAAGCATTTGATTACCTCGACGCTCCAATACAACGAATTACCACTGCAGACACCCCATTGCCCTATGCACCTACGTTAATTGAAGCCAGTTTACCAAACCTTGAGCGCGTGCTTAAGGCCATTAAATCCGTGCTGTATATCAATGCCTGATGGGCTCACTCACCTAACATTAATTACCGATGGTATGTGGCCGCTGGTAACGGGTGGCATGCAAACACATTCCTTTTATTTATGTAAATACCTTGCCAGTTTGGGAGTTCGGTACGTGTATACCATCCCGGATTAGAATCGGGTAATTCCATTAAATCTGAATTTTCAACAGAACAGTGGCAACACTTGGAATGGATAGGCATACATGTTTTTAAAAAAAACAATTTACCGGGTGCCTATTTATTTAAAAATTACTTGTATTCACGTGCAGTTAATAAACATTTAAAAAACGATCCTCCAAAAACAGCATGTATTTATGCCAAAGGACTAACGGCATGGGCATTAACCCGTCCTTGGGCTGCACCATTGCTAATTAATATACACGGATATGAAATGTTTCAGCAGGCACCTGATTTTAAACATGCTATACGTAACCAATTATTACTTAAGCCCTTGTTTAAGTATGTATTAAAAAAAAATTCAGCATTGATTTCATATGGTCCATGCATTACAAACATAATACACACACATTTTGGAACAGGCCAAAGCTGTATTGAACTTGCTGCGGCAATTCCCAAATCTGAAATTCGAAACGAAATCACAAAGGTTGAATCGATTCGCCGTATTGTTTTTTTAGGTCGCTTTGAAAAACGAAAGGGACTACAACATTTGTTTAAATGTATAAAGCAGTATCAAAATACACCTCAAATATCAAATATAGAGTTTCATATCATAGGTCCAATTCCTGAATCTCAAAGGTTTAAACACAAGCAAATACATTACCATGGCTTGCAGATAAAGCGCGAAGCCTTATTTGCGTTACTTGACCAAATGGATGCTTTACTATGTCCGAGTATAAGTGAAGGAATGCCAAATGTTATACTTGAAGCAATGGCCAGAGGCTTATGTATAATTACTACATCAGTTGGTAGTATCCCTGATATGCTGAACCATCATGAAGCCATATGGATAACACGGTGCAACGCAAACGGCATAATGGAGGCACTAACCCAATTTTCCGATTGCACCGCCGATCAACTTATGCAGTACAAATCCATGGCATTAAATGCAGTATCAAGGCGTTTTACATGGGAGCATCGTATTATAGAAACCCAAAAGAAATTACTTACATTGCCAAATTATGTTTGAACACGCGCATACCCAATATCCCCCAAAACCTGAATTGCAAGCTGAATCTAATGTAAAAAATAACCGTTGGCTATTTCATTTGATTTTATTTGGCCTGTTGTTTTATTTCTTTTTTGATCAGGATATAGTGTATGTAGCCGCTTTATTATTGGTTTTGCTCATTCATGAGCTTGGTCATTACGTAATGATGAAAGTTTTTGGATATAAAGGTGTACGTATCTATGTTATTCCTTTGCTCGGCGGCCTTACAACAGGAGAAAAAACACAATACTCAAAACGCGAATGGCTGGCCGTAATTGCAGCCGGGCCATTGCCGGGCATTGTAATTGGTTTACTGGTGTTAGTAATTAACATTCCGCTGCAGTTACCTAATTTAAAAACATTATGGACCACATTTTTAGCTATAAATGTGCTAAATAGTTTGCCTATTTATCCTTTAGATGGTGGACGTATAATAGAGTTACTATGGTTTCGTGAAGATAGTTTATACCGATTTATTTTTGGAATTGTATCGGTATTAAGCCTTACCGTTTTAATTCTTTTTCTAAGTTCTCCTATTATGTTGATTATACCCTTATCTATGGTGTTAAATTTGGTACAAGAATGGAAACGTTATAATATACGTAAGGTTTTACGTCAAGAGCAAATTTCATACATTGGAGATTTTACTGAAATTTCTGATCAACAATACTGGACCTTACGTGATGTTGTACTTATGAATAATGCAGGTAAATTTCCAGATGCGGAAGCGGGGCAATACCGTTATTCTATACTTGAGCCAATTTTAATTCAAGAAGTACGTAATTTACTTGTATTTAAATATGTAGGAAAATTGTATTTAATTGAACGCATGTTATACATGTTGCTTTACCTTGCAATGCTTTTAATACCTATTGCAGTGGTATATTTTAAAACTTGAATTTTAATATTACGAGAAACATTCGGTTCAATTTCGTAAAAATTAAAATTAGTTATTATGGATTCCATGGAGAGGGTGTTTCTTTCTGGCTGGTTAATTGTAAAGCCATTTATTATTTGAGCGATGCCTTTGCTAATAATTTAGTTGTTTGAATTAATTGGTTGATGTTTTTAAAAGAATAAATTAATTTATTTAGTATGTTTTGAGTAATGCCTTTAAGGCCCGGGGTGCTTCGGGCTCGATTCTAATCGGATTTAGGCGATGTCTTTATTATTAAAATTATTTGGGCGATGCCTTCGGCCCGGGCTACTGCGGGCTCGCTTTGCTCGGTTTTTGCTTCGCAAAGAACCAAG
>RFNG01000021.1 GCA_009927275.1 Sphingobacteriia bacterium
CGTCGTACTTATTGTAGGATTATCCGTTGCTGGATTTAGAGTAGATCCTATTGTTGCCCAAGTATAACTGATACCCCCATTGGCCGTTAGTGTAATTCCTGAACCGGCACAAACCACTGTAGGATTTGTAACAGCAGTAATTGTTGGCAGCGCATTTACCGTAATAGCAATGGTTTGTGTTTGTGAACACCCGGCATTATCTCCAATTACTGTATATGTTGCATTTACCGTGGGTGTTTCAACAATAGCCGAATTATTGGATGCAGAAGGTAACCACGTATACGTGTTAGCACCGGTGGCCGTTAACGTTGTAGATCCGCCAAAACATATGGCAGTTGGGCTCGCTGCTACATTTACGGTAGGACTTGGAAGTACACTTACCGTAACTGCTGCTATATTTGGACAGTTGTTTGCATCTAAACCAATTACACTATAAATCTGTGTGGCAAGAGGCGCATCCGTAAAACTAGCACCCGTTTGAAGTCCTGGTAACCAGGTATAGGTAGTAGCTCCGCCTGCAGTTAAAGTTGTTGTTAAACCCACGCAAATAATAGTTGGATTCGCATTTGCCGTAACCGTTGGCAATGGATTTACAAAAACAAGTAAGGTTGATGTTGTTGAACATCCATTGCTTTCACCGGTTAATGTATAGGTAGTAGTTACGGTAGGGCTTACAACAATATTACTTCCCGTAATTGTACCCGGATCCCATGTGTAATTAGTAGCACCTGTTGCTATTAATGCCGTTGTAAATCCACTACATATGGTTGCATTGCTCGCTGTTAATGTTAACGAAGGTAATGGTACTACAGATAATGTAAATTGACTGTTGGCTGAACAGGTACCTCCATTGGTTCCAGATAAACTATAAACTGTTGAGCTAACCGGATTTACTACAATAGATGTTGCTGTTGAGCCACCGGGTAACCAGGTAAAGTTTGCAGCACCAGAAGCTGAAAGAGTGGCCGAATTACCCACACAAATGGTATTACTTGTACTGCTTATAATTACTGTTGGTACGGTATTAACTACCACTGCAAGTGTTTCAGTTCCAGGACAACCGGCACCACTGGATGCACTTACAGTAAAAATAGTTGTAGCCGTAGGGCTAACAATAGCAGTAGTACCTGCAATTGCGCCAGGATTCCAAGTTACACTTGGAGCACCTAATGCTGTTAAGGTAGAACTTCCTCCGGCGCAAATGGTTGCAGGAGATGCTGAAAGTGTTAAACTAGGTAATGG
>RFNG01000163.1 GCA_009927275.1 Sphingobacteriia bacterium
ACGGTGCCTAATGCGGGTATTACCAATAACTCCGGTACCGCAACTTTAACCTGTAATCAATTATCCATCAGCTTAACAGCAAGTGGTGGTAATGCTTATACCTGGAGCGGTGGCTTAGGTAATGCGGCTAATGCTACAGCTACAACGAGTGGAAACTATACCGTTACCGTTACCGGCTCAAACGGCTGTACCGCAAGCGCTTCTATTGCCATTTCTCAAAATACAACTGCACCCATTGCCGGAATTACCAATAACTCCGGTACCGCAACACTAACCTGTAATCAAGCCTCCATCGCATTAACCGCTACAGGCGGCGCATCGTATTTGTGGAATAACGGATTGGGTAGTTCCGCAAACGCCACGGTTACATTGGCCGGCGTATATGTAGTAACTGTTACCGCCGTAAACGGATGTAAATCCAGTGCCACACTTAGCATTTCTCAAAACACCACCGCGCCTATTGCCGGTATTACCAATAATTCGGGAACTTCATTATTAACCTGTGCCCAAACTTCAATTAGCTTAAGTGGAACCGGAGGCGCAAGCTATTTATGGAGTAATGGATTAGGTTCATCTACAACGGTTATTGTATCCGGACAAGGATTGTATACACTTACTGCATTTGCAAGCAATGGCTGTTCGGCAACAGCTACCATTCAAATTACTCAGAGTGCTGGTGTACCCACAGTGATACTAACCAATAATACCGGGTCCGTGCAACTAACTTGTAATACGCCAAGTATTTCACTAAGCATTAGTGGCGGCACATCGTATGTTTGGAGTGGAGGCTTACCCCTGCATCAAACGTAACAATTACAGCACCGGGGCAGTATACTGCCACGGCAACTGGCACCTCCGGATGTTCTAGCTCAACCGTAATTAGTATTTCACAAAATACTACAGCCCCTACTTTAACTATTATCAATACTACAGGGTCATCTGTTTTAAACTGTACGCTTAATTCAATTATGTTAAATGTTAGCGGTGCCAATACATACACGTGGAGTGGCGGTTTGGGAAGTAACAGTGTAATTACTGCATCTTCCGCTTCTACGCTAAGCGTATTGGGTACTGGTACAAATGGCTGTGCGTCACCAGCCTCAACAATTGCAATAACACAAAATACAACTGCACCGCTATTTACAATTAGCCCCCAAAACAACTCGTACACATTATCTTGTTTGGTTAACAGTATTTCAGTTTCAGCATCTGGACCGCATTCGTATACATGGATGCCTGGTTTGGGTAATGCCAGTACTGCAATCGTTTCAAATGCCGGAACGTATTCTGTTACAGCAACAGGAAGTAACGGTTGTCAAAGTTCACAGAGCTTTACGGTCATTCAAAATTTAACGGTGCCCGCTATGAGTTTAACGGCACTTCCATCAGCAGTGTGTGCCGGATCTTCTGTTACATTAACAGCTGCAGGTGTTACAAATTATACCTGGTTGCCGGTTTCATTTACCGGATCCCAAATTTCACAAACTCAAAATACCTCCGTAACCTATACTGTTCAGGGTGCTTATGGCACATGCACCACCTCTGCAACTTTAGTGGTTCCTTTAAATTCATGTCCTACTGCAATAAATGATGCCACTGCGGGCATTCAAAATACCCCTTTAACAGGCAACATCAGTACGAATGATATTTCTGTGGCAGGTGGCACATACAATATAGCTGCCCCCATGTCACCCAGTATTGGATCTGTAAGTTATAATGCTTCAACGGGTCAATTTACATTTACACCAGATCCAAATTTTACCGGAACCTTAAGTTTAAATTATACCGTTTGTAACGGTAATCCTGTAGTATGTAGCAATGCCCTGATTTCATTAACAGTTTTTCCAACACTATTAGCCAATACCGATAATATCATAACAGCACCAAGCCTAAGTGTAACGAATAGTTTAAGCACCAACGACAATGGTATTGTGGCCTATGGAACATACATATTTAGTGTAACTGCATTAAATCCAAGTGTAGGTGTTATACTTAGTAACACTGCAACTGGGCAATACACTTTTATCCCCAATGCTGCATTTAGTGGTACATCCATTACAACTTACACTTTATGCAATACCAGTATTAATCCAATTGTATGTAGTTCGGCAAGTATTAATATCCTTGTAAGTGCTGCGCCTATTGCTTTAAATGATTATACAACTACTGTTTCCAGTGCTTCTGTAGTTTCTACCGCATCGGTTAACGACAACGGCAATATCGCCGCTTTAAATCCTACTTATGTTGTAAGTCCAACAGCTGCTAACGAAGGCACCATTACAATAACGGCATCAACAGGTGAATTTACATTTGTTCCTAACCCGAGCTTTAATGGTACCGTATCAACAACATACACCTTAAGTAACTCCAGTTCAACCAGCATCGCCACAGCAACAATTTTTATAACTGTATTTCCAGATGTACTTGCTGTTAATGATGTGATATCAACTTCTGTAAATACACCAAAATCTGGTACTATAACACTTAACGATAATGGCATTGTTAACGGGGGTTCGTATTCTGTTCAGGTTACGCCTATTTCTGCAGCAAGTGGAACACTAAACGTAACTCCTTCAGGTGATTTTACCTATACCCCTGCACCGGGATATACAGGCTCAACAACTACAACATATACCCTTACAAACGTTTCGGTATTACCTCCTGTTAGTAGCACAGCAGAAATAGCTATACTGATTACCAAGCCACAAATTGCTGCTGCTAAACGTCATTTACAAACTGTATTACAAGCGGATGGAAATTATTTATCACGATTTGTATTTACACTTAAAAATATAGGCACAGAACCGGCAAAAAATGTTCAACTCATTGATGATTTAAAATTAACTTTTCCGGTACCTTGCACATTTACTGTAAATCCCTTACAAGCACAGCAACCTTTAAATGTAAATTCTGCTTACAATGGTAGCTCTACAATCGGATTACTTTCGGGTACAGATGTTTTGGCCGTTCAGCAAAGTGCAACCGTAGAGCTAAATGTTATATACAGCCTAAATAATTATACAACTGGTATATTTAAAAATTCTGCATTAGCCAGTAGTTCAGCAACTTTAAATCTTAATGGATCTGGACCAGACATTACATCCAGTGATACTACCGATTCGGGCACAGAAGTTGATGCCGATCTAGATGGAAATCCAAATGAAAATGGCGAAAATGATCCAACACCATTTGGTCAGAATATTGCCTTGTTAAAAGCCGCTTCACCGCTTCAAAAAATTAATAACAGTACCTATCGCGTAGACTTTACATTTAAAATTAAAAATTTAGGCCCACTCCCGGCCACCAATGTACAAGTTGTGGATGATTTAAAATCTGCTTTTCCAAGTCCTGCCACATTTACTGTAATAGAAACTTTAGCAAGCGGCAATATTCGTAAATCCAATGCATATAATGGCTTAAGCCATACTGCGTTGTTAACTGGTGATTCCAGTTTATCGGCCGGTGAAACAGCCTCAATAAGCATTAAGGTGCATTTTAATTGTAATGGATTAAGCCAGCGTTTATTTAATTATGGTATAGTAAGTACTTCCGCAAAATAGCGATTCGCTTGGTACCAATACACATATTGCTACTGACACCAGTGACGCCGGAACAGATTTTGACCCCGATCAGGATGGAAATCCAAATGAAAATGGTGAAAACGATCCTACCGGGTTTGGAAGTCAGATAGGATTGGCGAAATCAGTTGTTGATTCTAAAAATTTAGGTAACGGTATAACGCAAATAACTTTTGAATTTAATTTACACAACTTAGGCATTCATCCCCTTTCAAATCCAAATGTTGATGACAAGCTTGATTTATGTTTTAATGCTCCAGCAACATATACGTTTGATGCTTTAAACAGTACAGGTATACCCAAGCTTAATACATTGTATAATGGTAAGGACATTATACGTATGTTAGCCACTAACCAAACTTTAGCGGTAGGTGGTGTTTATACCTGGAGCTTAACATTTAGGTTTAATACCAACGGTGCCACGCAGTCTTATAAAAATAGCGCATGGGCTTGGGTAAAAGACAGTTTAGATACTTATTTGCCAAGATAGTTCTAATGCCGGTCAAAATCCTGATGTTGACGGTGATGGAAACGCCGATGAGTTTAGCGAAAATGATCCGACCCCATTTACACCAATTTCCGATGGCCCAATAACTCCTGAATTGGAAATTCCAAATGATTTACCCCTAATAATGATGGCACTAATGATGTTTTTGAAATTAAAGGTATTGAGTACTACCCCGATAATCATTTTGAAATATTAAACCGTTGGGGCAATTTAGTTTATAAAATGCATGGCTATCAAAATACCTGGGATGGTAGTTCTAATCAGGGCATCAGATTTAATGAAGGCGACAAATTACCTGAAGGAACATATTTTTATATACTAAAACTTGCTCCAAATACGAACCAATTTTTTAAAGGATATATTTATTTAAATAGAAAATAATACACTATGAAAAACATTTTAATTTTAATTACCATAGCGTTATTTGCAACAAACGGTTATGCGCAACAAGATCCCATGTTTACGCATTACATGTACAATACCTTATGGTTAAATCCCGGATATGCCGGAACACGACAAGCCCTAACAATTACTGGTATTCACCGTTCACAGTGGATAGGCTTTGATGGCGCCCCTCAAGATCAGAGTTTTACTGTACACGCGCCTTTATTTAATGGACGCAGCGGTATGGGCATAAGTGTTATTCAAGATAAAATAGGACCTACGCAAAGCAGTTTACTTGCTGCAGATTTTGCGCAACACATTCAGCTTAATGCAAAAAGTAAAATAAGTTTTGGACTTAAAGGATTATTGCATTTTTATAATTTAAACGTTAGCCAGTTAAAAACCAGCACAGGTAATGACCAAAACTTTCAACAAAATACGCAATCGGTATTGCCCAATATTGGTGCAGGTTTTTACTATTCCCGTACACGTTTTTACGCAGGTATTAGTAGTCCAAGGATAATTGAAAATAATTTATATGGAACGGTAGGTAAAACCATGGCAAAAGAAAAACGACATTTTTATTACATCATGGGTGGATCAATACCTGTAAATGCTGATATTGAACTTAAACCCAGTTGTTTTATTAAATCGACTCCAGCTGCACCACTACAGGCAGACATCACGTTACTTAGTGAATGGAATAAACAATACAGTGCAGGGCTTATGTACCGAAGCTTAGATGCATGGGGCGTACTACTTGGTTACAATGTGGCAGAAGCCTTTAGTATAGGTTATGCGTTTGACTGGTCTATGACTAACACCACTGGCAACTATAACAGCGGCAGTCATGAACTTATGTTACGCTATGATCTGGTATCATCACGAAAAGGAAAAATAAAATCACCCCGATACTTTTAATTCCCCCATAATATGATAAAGTTATATGTAATAGGATTTAGTTTTGTATTATTTGTAATTAGTAGTGCTCAAACAAACCAAACTAAAGCGCACAAAGCGTATTCCAATTTCGGTTATCCTGAAGTGGTAGATCGGCTTGATGCATTACAGTCGCTATCCGCAGAAGCAAAACGTGAATTAGCCGACAGCTATATGCGCGCCGCAAATTTTACTAAAGCAGAATTGTTATACAGTGCTATTTACAACACTGCGGATGAACAACCCGAAGATTTACTGCATTATGCACAGTGCCTAAAATCACGGGGTAAATACAACAATGCTATAAGCGTGCTTGAACGCTATATTCAAAAAAATCCGCAAGATCGACGCGCGCAATTGCATTTAAAAAATAATCGGTATTTCGAAGATCTGGTTAAAGATATGGGTCAATTTAAACTTAAAACCCTTAAAATAAATAGCACGCATCAAGATTTTGGTCCAGCATTTTGCAATGATCAGTTAATATTTACCTCCAGTGCACATGACATTAATTTTGCATACCGTACATGGAATGGTAATAATTTACCTTTTTTAGATTTATACCGGGCCGGCGTAGACAGTGTACTTGAAATAAATAACGCTAAACCGTTTGGTAAAATAAATAAAAAATATCACGAAGGTCCAGCCAGTTTCAATAGCGATGGTAATTGTATGATTCTAACCCGTGTTAATTATAAAAAACCTGATACTAATGGAATACGTAATCTTGAACTCGTTGAAGTATATAAACGTCAATTACGTTGGGACAGCATTGTGCCGTTTCATATAAATAGTTCTGCATATTCAGTTGGGCATGGAGTATTAAGCGCTGATTCTAAAACCTTGGTGTTTACCAGCGATATGCCGGGTGGTTTTGGACAAACAGATTTGTATATGTGTGTTCGAAAAGCTGATAAAACCTGGGGAGAAGCCATAAACTTAGGTCCCGAAATTAATACAGAGGGTCGCGAAATGTTTCCATATATAAATTCACAAGGTATTTTTTTCTTTTCATCGGATGGACATGCGGGGCTTGGCGGACTGGATATTTTTGCCGTACCATTTGAAAAACGAAAACAAAGCAAAATTAAAAATTTAGGAACACCTGTAAATAGTCGTGGGGATGACCATGGTATAATTTTAAATGCAAGTAATACAAAGGGTTTTATAAGCTCTAACCGTGAGGGAGGTTCAGGCGATGATGATATTTATGGACTTACTGTTTTAAAACCACTTCGATTTGAAAAACGCTTAACTGTAATTGTAAAAGATTCTAAAGGAATGCCACTGTCACATACCATTGTACAACTTAAAAATAATGCAGGCGCCTTAACAACTTATACCACTGATGCTACTGGTCAGATAGTTTACATTGCAGATGAAATTCCACCATTAATAATTTCAGCATCTAAAACAGATTATTTAGATATAGAAAAACCCTACACTTTTAATTCAGAAGATGACGAAGCGCAACTGCACATTACTTTAGAAAATAATCCAGGCTATAGCCTTTTAGCTGTTATAAAAAACGTAAAAGATCAGACTGCGCTTGAAAATGTTAAAATTAAAATTCAATTACAAAAACCCATTATGACAGATTCTGCATTAACTGCAAACGATGGAAAATACCAAAAAGCATTGCCTATAATGAAACCTGGAGATAGCTTGGTTTTGCTTATTAAACTCGAAAAAAATGGATACTTAACAAAAGAAACAGCGTTGCGAATTAAATTAAAAAATCCGGGTGTTATAAATTTAAATGAGTATTTAAACACCGATTTAGGTAAAATAGAAGTTGGTTTAGATATTGCAAAAATGATTGACATTAAACCCATTTACTTTGATTTAGGCAAGTTTAATATTCGTAAAGATGCGCAAATAGAACTTGATAAAATTGTTAAAATAATGAACGACTATCCTAAAATGTATATAGAATTAGGATCCCATACGGATTGCCGTTCTTCGGCTGCATCAAATTTGAGCTTGTCTGATAAACGTGCCAATGCTTCAGCCAATTATATTAAAAGCAATATTCAAAATCCTGAACGCATAACCGGTAAAGGCTATGGCGAATCACGTTTAAAAAATTCTTGCGCGTGTGAAGGTGCCATTAAATCAAAATGCAGTGAGGCAGAACACCAGGAAAACCGCAGAACAGAATTTATAATTTTAAAAGCCGAATAATACCAAACTAAATTTGTTCAAGCCTCAATATTAATTAAATACGGGCTATAGGTAAAATAATAGATTTAATTTATTAATCGTCTTTTAAATTATTATAAGCTTTATTTTGTATTTGCTTTCATTCTAATTTCGTTTAATCCTGTAATTACTATTTTGTCTTGAGGATTAATGTTTTTTAACTCAACAAATCCATTTTGAGATTGACCAACATGTACACTTTTAGGAGTAAATAGTGTATCCTGTGTTTGTATAAAAACCCAATTTAACCCACGTTCATTAAAAATCGCTTCTTGGTTAATTGTTAATGCATCTATAGGCTTACTTAATATTTGGGCATTAAGAGTAAGGCCGGGTAATAACGCATTGATGTACTTTTCAAAATGACAGTGGGCTTCAATTGTATTTTCATTTGAAATATGATTATTAATTAAGACTATTTTGCCCTTGTATTTAATATCTGGTTGTGTATTAGAAAACGCTACAACATCTTGATTAATTTCAATTGCATTACGATCTTTTTCATTAACCTGTAAAGTTAAATGTATGTCTGATGGATCCACAATTTCAAACAAAATTTCGGTGGCATTAAAGTACTTTCCGTTGTTTCCAAAAACAGCTGTAACAAAACCATTAACAGGTGATCGTAAGGTAATTTTTGAACTGATGCGCTCAGCACTTAATGAACTTGGATTAATACCAATTAATTGTAAACGTTCTGCAAGTGCTTTAACTAAAATGCGTTCTGAGTCATAAGCGGCTTTAGTTTGTTCAAACTGTTTTTGGCTGGTAGCATTTTGTTGAACCAAATCAAGTTGACGTTTAAACTCGAGTTCGAGCATATTTAATTGGGTTGTAGCATCTAAATAGGCGCGTTGTAAATCAACATAAGCCGCATCTTGTAATGTTGCCAATACTTGCCCTTTGTTTACTTTTTGGCCTGGTAAAATTGTGCTATGTTGTAAAAAACCACCAAGTGGAACCGCAACTGTAATACGGTTTTGTGGGGGCACTTCAATTTTACCAAAAACTTCAAGTGTTTTGTGTATACTACGCTTTTGTGGATAGGCCGTTGTAATCCCTGATCGTTGAAGCTGTGCATGTGTCCACACATAGGATTTTAATTCTTGATTATCAGTTGATGGAGTAACTGATTCTGTTGGGGCTGAACATGCATTTAAAATAAACATAAATGCAATAATAAATTTGTTAGATTTCATAATAACTAAAATTTTAGTAAATAATAAAGTGTTCCAATATGAATATATAATTTTCGCAATTGTTCTAAATAGCTCATGCGTACATTAACACTTTGGCTATGTAATATTTGCCATTGAGAAAAATCAATACTGCCCGATGTATATTTTATAAGTGCTAATTGTTGAATTAATTGGGCATTATTAAGCCCTTGTAAAATATAAAAACGTATGGCTTCACGTGATTGCATATATGCCGATAAAGCCATTTGCAATTGCGCTTGTAATATTTGCTGTTGCGTAGTGGCTTTAAATTCAAATAATTGCATGGAAAGTGTTTGCGCACGTAACTGGTGTTGAAGGCGCTTGGCATTAAGCGGTATAACCACACGTAGCTGCATCCAATTAAACTGCATGGTATTGTTGTATTTAATGTTATCCGCACCATTGCCTTGCATACTCATAGCATTATATCCCAGTGTTACGTCTGGTATAAATTCAGCCTTAAGGGTATTACGTTGTGCATTTAATATATTTGCTTGTTGCTTTAAAGCCAGCAAATCGGGATGAATCAGCAGTGCTTCAATATTCAATTGTAAACTGGTGTCTGTTTTAAAATCGCATGCAGGAATATACGATGTACTAAAATCGGATGGCGATTTTAGGTGGTATAGCATTTTATATTGGGTTTGATTGAGGGCTTGCGTGTTTTCATAACATGCCATTTCTGATTGTGCTTTTTGTTGAACAATTAATTTTAAATCTAATGGTTCAATGTCACCGGTTTTTAGTTTTAATTGTGATTGTGCTGTAAGTATTTGTAAAATACTATCTGTTTCTAAGAGTAGTTTTTGTTTTTGATACAAATAAATCCAATCGGCAAATAACTGTGAACATTGCAATTGTAATGAATTATTTGATTGTTGATTTAAAACAGAATATAAAACTTGCTGCTGTTTAAATTCGGCGGCTTTAAAACGATTTTTAATTAGAAAACTTATGTTGTGTTCTATTCCAATGCGTGTATCGGTATATATACTATTAAATTGTCCGTATTCACTAGTAATTTGAAGTCCGGTTGGTTGCCGAAAAGCAGCTGCTTGTTCTAAATTAAATTGGTATTGCAGCATGTTTTGTTTTTGATCTGGACTGTTTTTATATGCAGCATCTAATACCATATGATACGATATTGTTTTTTGTGCATTAAGAATATTGCTTAACAATAGGCCCATTATTAAAAACAGCTTTACATGCTTAAAACGAAAGGAAACTTTTAAAACCAATTGATAAAGCATTGGTAAAAGCAAAAGGGTTAATGCGGTTGACATTAATAGGCCTCCTATTACAACTGTAGCCAATGGACGCTGCACTTCGGCACCTTCTCCCGTGCTAAATGCCATTGGTAAAAACCCCAATGTTGCAACTGATGCAGTAAGTAAAACGGGTCTTAAACGGGTTTGTGATGCATATAAAATATGACGCAGCAGGGCCTTTCCCTTGTAGGGCGTTTTAGTTTGATATGCAGCTACTAAAACAATTCCATTTAAAACCGCAACCCCAAAAAGTGCAATAAAACCAATTCCGGCACTGATACTAAATGGAATCTGTCTAAGATATAAGGCGATGATTCCTCCAACAGCCGAAAGTGGAACAGCAGTAAAAATAATTAAACTTAATGCTATTGAACGAAAGGCTAAATATAAAACAAGCAATATTAAAATTAAAGCAATAGGAACTGCAATGGCTAAACGTGCTTTGGCTGTTTTTAAATTTTCAAAAGCGCCGCCATAGCTTATGCGATACCCCTGAGGAAGTTTTAGTTTAGCCTCTATAGTTGATTGGAGTCTTTTAACGGCGCCTTCCACATCGCCCTGTCGGATATTAAAACCTACCATAACTCTTCGCTGACCCTTATCGCGTTGAATTTGGCTGTACCCGTTAACTGTATTTATATCAGCAACTTCTTGTAAAGGAATTTGATTTCCAAAAGGTGTTTTAATTAATATCCGTCGTACATCTTCTATTTGATTACGTTGTTCGCCAGCAAACCGGAGTACCACATCTATTCGTTTATCATTATCATACAGGTATCCACATGATTTACCAGCCAGTGCAGTATTAACAATAGTATTTAATTGTGTAACCGATAGGCCGTATTGCGCAATGCGAGAACGGTTATATTGAATTGTAATTTGAGGTAAGCCTGCATTTTGTTCAATATACAAGCCTGAAATTCCCGGCATGGAATTACACAATCTGCCAAAACGTTGGGCTAAAGATGAAAGCGTGTCTAAATGCGGACCATAAATTTTACAAACTACATCTTGACGGGCACCTGAAATTAATTCATTAAATCGCATTGCTACCGGATATTGAAAGCTAAATGTAGCCCCCGGGATTTCTTCTAAACATTTTAGCATGGCTTGTTCTAAATCTTTATAGGTAGTGGCATTAATCCATGTGTTTCGATCTTTTAATACAATTATCATGTCGGATGCATCCATAGGCATGGGATCTATGGGTATTTCACTGCTTCCGGTTTTAGTTACTATTTTTTCAATTTCAGGAAATCTAGATATTAATAGTCTTGAAGCTTTAGATGAAAGTTCTACAGCGGTATGAAGTCCACTGCCCGGCCACACTCTAGTTTCTACTGCAAAATCACCCTCCGGAAGGGTTGGAATAAATTCGCCTCCAAGATTACTTAATAATAAAAAAGCAAGTAAAACCAATGTGCCAATCATTAAAAATATATGTTTTGGCTTTCGAATGGTATAACGCAATGCCCTACGGTATATTAATGTGGCACGATTAAAAATAGCTAGTGAAAAGGTGTTTTGAAACAGGACGCTTGGTTTTAATAAAATACTGCTTGCCCATGGAACAAAGGTAATTGAGCAAATAAAGGCACCTGTTAAAGCAAATGCTACAGTTTGTGCCATTGGTATAAACATTTTACCCTCTATGCCTTGTAATGTAAAAATGGGTAAATAAACCATTAGTATTATTAATTGTCCAAAAAGTGCGCTTTTCATCATACGTGTGGTAATGGTGCCTACTTCGGTATCAATAAATGTTTGTGAAACAGCCTTCTGTTTTTGGCTATACATGTAATGTAACCAAGCTTCAACAATAATAACGGCGCCATCAATTATTAATCCAAAATCTAAAGCCCCTAGGCTCATTAAATTGCCGCTTACTCCAAATCGATTCATACAGATAACTGCAAACAGCATAGATAACGGAATCACAAATGCAACAACCAATCCGGCGCGTAATGAACCTAAAAATAATACCAGTACAAATACAACTATTAAAGCGCCCTCCACTAAATTAATACTTACCGTAGTAATGGCTCGATTTACCATTTTTGTTCGGTCTAAAAACGGTTCAATAAGAATGCCTTCAGGAAGTTGTTGCTGAATTTCAGCTATTTTTAATTTTACATTTTTAATTACCTGATTACTATTTTCACCTTTTAACATCATTACAACAGCTCCAGAAACTTCTGTAGTTCCATTTAGTGTTAGTGCGCCATAGCGGGTTGCATGTCCAGATTGTATTTTTGCAATGTCCTTAAGCAATACAGGGGTACCATTTTGCAATGCTTAATTACAATCCAACCGGCATCCATGCTGTCGGATATAAGTCCTTCGGTTCGAATAAATAAAACATTTGGCCCTTTTTCAATATAGGCGCCACCTGTATTTTCATTATTTCGCACAACAGCATCGTAAACGTCCTCGAGTGTTAAACGGTTGGCAAATAATTTATTAGGATCAATAGCTATTTCAAATTGTTTAATATGCCCTCCAAAACTACTTACATCCGCAATTCCGGGCGTTTGTAATAATTGCTTACGTATGGTCCAGTCTTGAATTGTTCTTAAGTCCATAGGTGAATACCTTGATTCATATCCATTTTGAGCCCTAACAGTATACTGAAAAATTTCACCCAAACCTGTTGTTAATGGTGCAATAAATGGTATCCCATATTGTATGGGTAGCGTTTGCATGATGCCTTGCAAGCGTTCCGTACTTTGCTGCCGAGCCCAGTAAATATCGGTTTTATCATTAAAAACCAATGTTACAATTGAAAGGCCAAATCGTGAAAAACTGCGTTGTTCAATAACTTCGGGGATATTTGCTAGGGCTTGCTCAATTGGTACAGTAATTAAACGCTCTATATCGGTTGCGCCCAGTGCAGGTGCAACTGTAATTACCTGTACTTGATTATTAGTAATGTCAGGCACCGCATCAATAGGTAATTGAGTAACTTCATAAATACCGTATGCAGTAAATATTAAAACTGCCAGACCTATTAACAGTTTATTTCTAATTGAAAAATTAATAATAGTATGTAACATAAAATAATGACGTAGAAATATTTAGATTGAAAAGAAAAATAGAATATACCCAATTATTTTTGGATATACTCGCTATTTAGGTGGCTGCCAGATTAAAGCAAATGCCTGGTGCACATAACAATCTGTTGATTGTAAAAAAACATAAAAGGCTTCAGGACTTTTTTGAAAACTAACTTGTTGAATAAATGAATCTCCCGTTACTGACATAAGGGTTAACTGCCCATCTTGAGATTTAAAAGGTAAACGCTTATGGTCGTGATGACGATCATCAGCATGCTTTATTTGATTTGCATAATGCAATTTTAAAAATGAACTAAAGCTCAAATTTGAATTTTCAGCTTTATGCTCAAAATAATGATGCCCGATAACTCCTAATTGCAAAAGCTGTCCAAATGCAACATTAGAGTTGAATACAGACACTATTAATATCCACATTAACACTTTAGGCATACATAAAAATACTAATAATATCTTTTATTCTTAAAACTGAAATTAGAGTACGCCAATTAGATTTATAATTCGGGTGTATTTTCTATTTAATTACTGATAAAAAATTTTGGTTATAACGGTACCCTTTGCCTTTGTATGATTTAATTATCAATTTATGAATGGCTTTACGAATATTATACACATGAACATCAATAGTACGTTTTTGAGCTATACGTATATCATTCCAAATAACTTCTGAAAGTTCTTCTTTGGTAAAAATATGATCCGGGTTATCCATAAGAATTTTAAGTAAATTAAATTCTTTTTTGGGAAGCACAATAGGAATGTTTTTAAAACGAACTTCAAAACGCTCATCGTCAATAATAAAATCTGAAATTTTTAATTGATCTTGTAATGATTTTTTACGTCGTAATAAATTACGCATAAAGGGTGTTAAAATGGCTGCCTTATATTGAAAATGTATTACACCGTCTGCGCCTGATTGTAAGGCCAATTCAACAGCATAATCTTCAATTGGAGGATCTTTAAATAAAATAATTTTTATGTCATTATCAAATCGCTTTTTTAAATCCTGCGTATAGGATATAGCATCGGTCTGTGCAAAATCTAAGCGAATTAATACGGCGTCTGGTTTATCATGTAAAAGGTGTAATTCAAAAGCAGAAATTGTGTCTACTAATAAAACTTTAAAAAAATGTTCTTGTAAATACGGAATAGTTTTAAAAAATCTTACAGGCTCTTGATCTAAAATTAAAATACTATATGGTAATTTATGTTTCAATGTTAACAAATCTGCACAATGAACGTTAAGTATTTAAAAAGGTGGTGTTATTTAAAAGTTAAGGATTTGATTTATGTGCAGATTTCTTTTTTATTGCAGCCATATTAACCAGTGCCAAAACTTTAATAGAATGTTCTGAAATGGATTTATATGAGCGTATATTACATTTACCAGTTAATAAATTTTGCATGTTATTAAACCATGCTTTAATAGCTTTTAAATTTTTTTTACTGAAATACTGCAGTGTTATAGGGTCTTCATCTTGAAGCATTTTTAATTTTTGATATAATTTTTTTGTTTTAAAACCGTCCATAGAATGATGCTCCAATGGTTTTGAACTAAAAATATATTTTAGATTCTTTAAAATCATCAAATGGCAGTGCAAAATAGACTCTAAAAAATAGCCTTGATTATGGCAATTCTGAATGTGATCTGATATCATATAAGAAAAAAAACACGCCCCGTAGTGGGGCGTGTGTAAATTTTTATTTAACGCTTAAATTAATGTGCTAAAATCAATGGTTTTGTAAACATTGAAGATGCAGATGCTACTTTTATAAAATAAATACCATTATTTAAATCTCCTGTTGAAATACTGATTTGATTTTTATAAAGTGTATTTACATTTTCAAAAAACACAACTCTTCCTGTAATGTCAAGTAATTCAACATTAATGTGTTCACTTATATATTTACCAAATTGAATGTTAACCTGATTATCTGCGGGGTTTGGCATGAATGAAAAAATATCAGCATCATGTTCTTTTACAGAAACATCCAAACACGTAAATGTTGTAATGCTTTGTACAGAACTAACCGTTCCACTGCCATATGAACCCATAAGTGCTACTGTATAGGTTCCGGGATTAGCAATTGTAAAAGTAGGATTAGGCGTTAAGCTATTAGACATCGTAACTCCTGTACCTGCCATCCAAGCCATTATACAAAAATTAGGATCAACCGTTGCACTGGCTGTAAAAACAACAGGCGTTAAATTACCCGTTTGACCCATACAGAGCGAATTTGATGCTAAACTTAAGGACGTTGAAATGCTTGCAAGTACAGTTGAGGTAACTGCTGAAAGTGCTGCGTCGGTAAAACTAACATTACTCAAAGCCGGTGAATTATTTGTAGGACGGTAATCGGGAGTAGTGTAATTATACGGATTAACTAAAATACTTGCTGAACTTGCAATAGAGTCGTTGCCGTTTGCGGCAAACCAAGCAGTAGCCGTAAATGTTGATCCGCTGTTGCGCTCCGTTGTTAATCCGGCTACATTGCCTGCCACAATATTGTTTTTATATTTTAAAGCACCCGTATTTGCATTTTGTTCGCATAAAGTTCCATCAATGTGCACCCCTCTTAAAAAGTCCATAAAAATAGAATTGTAAATTTTTAAATTACTGTTACGGCGAATACGCGCACCACGACGATATCCGGTAGCTACTGAACTGGTTAAGCTTCCACGCAGAGGACCAATAGCAGTAATATTTGAAAATATACCGCTTGTTAATGGATTTGCAGTAGTACCGCTGGCATCGTTGTCGGATTCAAATCCTTCTGATGTAGAAACCGCTGGATTATCGGCTATATTGGGATCGCGAACAATTAAGCCAAATTGTACATTACCGCTCCAACCGTTATCGGTATCAAAATCATCATCTAAATTACGATAGGATACAAGGTATTTGGCATTTACATTTCCGCCAAACCATTCAAAACCATCATCATTAGCAAACGATACCTGAACATTTTCAATAATGGTGTTTCGTCCAACAGCCCCCATCGTTAAACCATTAATTTCTTTATTGGGTTGGTAAACATACCCGCCAAACTCAATTCGTACAAATTTTAAAGTTCCTGAATTATCATTGTTGTTTGGGTTTGCACCACCACCAAATTCAGAATCGGGACTAACGGGTAATCCTTCAATATTATTAATTCCGTTAGTATAATTTAATGCGGCTGAACCTAATAATACAATTCCGCCCCAATCACCTAAACTTCTTGAGCCTGCCACTTGGTCGGATGTAAATACAATGGGTGCTGAAACCGTTCCATTGGCTTGCAGTTGTGAGCCTTTTGTTATAATTAAAGCTGAACCTGCTACAGCTTTTGAACAACGAATCACAACTCCGGGTTGTATAGTTAAAATGGAATTGTTTTTTACATAAATGGGCCCCTGTAACAAAACTGTTTGTCCGCTGTTCCAGGTGGTATTACTTGTTATGTTACTAGCAACCGTTAGGGTTGGTGCCGGATAATTTTTATTTTGAGGATCCCATTCCGTCCATGTATCTGTCCACATGGGATTTGGAAAAGGCGCAAAAGCACCACGGTAACAGGTTTTAGTAAAAAAACTCTGCGCGGATATTCCTAAAGTAGCCGCACAGGCAATAATGGTAAGTAGTTTTGATTTCATATACATATTTTATAATACAAAAGTGTGCTGTAAATTCCTTCTTAAGTTTATGTAAAACTCAATATTTCATTAAGCTATTGTTACGCAAATACGCTTATTGTTAAGAAATAGCGTTACGCACCTAGTAATTTAAAATTTAAAATTTACCTGAAGTCCTATAGTACGTCCAAAGGTTTGCTTCCAAAATGGAGCCGTGGTGTTTGCATCATTTAACCGTATAGGTGCATTGGTATAATTTTGAACAAAAACAAGGGGTTGTGCCAATAAATCCTTTACGTTTAAGCGTATTTCTAGTTTTTTATTAAAAAACATTCTGCTTATTTGAAAATCTATTACGTCCCTGGGGCATTCCCAAATCTCTTGAAACAGATTATTTCCTACAATATATATACGTTGACCAATTCGATTGTAATTTATGCTTAAATTAAATCCTGATTGTAGATCATAATATGAAATTCCGGCATTAATAACATAGGGCGATTGGCCTTGTAAGGGACGGCTATAAGTGGCGCCAGTACCCTCTCCAACCTGTGAATTAATAATTGCTATATTGCTAAAAAGGGTTATGCGGTCAAATAATTTACCTAAAAGAGAGCTGTCGTTTTTATAAAAAGCCCCTAACTGAAACCGGTACTCAAATTCAAAACCACGGTTATAAGCTTTGGCAACATTGGTATACGAAATCTGGCTGGCATTTTGCGATTGAAACAACTCAATAGGATTTGTAAAATCTTTATAAAATAATGAAGCAGAAATTAATTGCCCGGCCCCGGGAAACCATTCGGTTCTAAAATCATAATTATCAATTAATGCACGTTGTAATTTAGGATCGCCGTTTAAGCTAAATTGCGTGTTAAAATCATAAAAAATAAAGGGCGCTAATTCTCTAAATTCTGGACGGTTTAACGTACGAGCATACGAAAGTCTTAAATTGGTTTTATCATTAGGTGACAAAATAAAATTTACAGAGGGTAAAATGTCATTGTAAACCGTATCTATTGAAACTGTTTTTTTGTTTACCATATACAGGGGGTCGCGAAATTGAATTTGCTGAAAATACTGTTCTTGCCGCAATCCGGTTACAAGACGAAACCACTCGGTATAGCGAAGGTCCATCATGGCGTATGCTGCTGTTAATTTGGATTGAGCCGTATAATCACTTTGCTGCTGAGTCGTTTCCACTAATTTAAATCCTCCTATATTACGTTGAGGATCTATTATGCCCATACTTGAGCTGTTAAAAATAGAATTTTCATCCAATGCTGCTAAAGAATCTGCAAAGCGAATTGATGATCCTGCACCGCCAAGTGAAGAATATACAAACTGACGATAGTCAAAAATCCGACTTCGGTTTTGAATAAAGCAACCCAGTTTAGGCTCAATAGTTAATTTTGTGTTGTATTTAAAGCTTCTGCTTACATCGCCCTTAAAACTGTAAAGTTTCTCATTTAAATCGCTCCAAAGCATTATGCCTGAATATTCATTACTGGTTGAATTATTCAAGCTCAGTAAGGCCTTATAAACAGTATCAGAGGGATCATTACTAATTTTAGTAAGTTTTTGATAATAATGCCTTCTTAAATTTGGAATTTGACGCTTTACATCTGCACGCGCCGCATTCCATTGAAATTTTAATTTTGAATTGGGAAAATAATGCTCGCCGCTTAATTGTTGGCTAAGAATTGTGTTTTGTGTAAACCACAAAGCCGTGGAGCGTATTATATTTTGGTTATCTTCATTTGGAGTGGTGGTTCCAATACGTCGTATGGTACGATCGTCAGAATTTAGTGTATACAGGTTTTTTAATGAAATCGAATGGTAGGCATTAATTTTAATACTGGAATTTAGCAGCATGCCTATTAAATTTTGAGTTTGGTACGTAGCATCGTTAAAATATTTATCTTTTAGTAAGGGGTCGGTATCACTGTTTGGTCGGCCAGATAGATACGATACACGTTCCGTCTCAAAAAATGAACGCGTTGAATTATAACTTAATGATGCTATAATACCAATAAATTCTTGGTCTTTTCGTTTTAAATTAAATCCTGCAGATACTTGTGAGCTAAAATTGGGCATAAATTGTTTTTGATATACACCCCAATCGCTTACAGGTACTTGTTTTGCTAAATCAGCTTGTTTAGTAAGCGACGTAGGAAAGTCAGAATACGATGGTATTGAAGCAGGTAATGCCCGCGTACCATCATCAAATGCCAGCCAATCGGTATTACCGCCCTTATAAAATAATTGTTGTTGACCGGTGGTTATGGTATTATATCCGGAGCCCACTGAAACCGATACAAAATTATTTTCGGGAATTCCCTTAGTGCTAATATCAATTATACCCCCTGCAAATTCGCCTGGTAAATCCGGACGTGCAGTTTTTGTAATAACTAAATTGTCGAGCATATTTGATGGAAAAACATCAAACGCAAAAGCTTTTCGGTCACTTTCAGAACTGGGCAAGGGGGCGCCGTTTAAAAATGCTGCATTATACCGGTCGTTAAGACCACGTACTATGGCAAATTTATTGTCTTGTATACTGGCTCCGCTTACACGTTTTAACACGTCACTGGTATTACGGTCGGGTGTACGTTTAATGGTTTCGGCACTTACCCCATCACTTACACTTGCATTATTTTTTTGCTGTAATACCAAAGCCGTATTATTTTCTTTTGAAATTTTTACTTCTACCACAACTTCATTTAGTTGCTGTGCATCTGCCGGATCCAGCGCTATATTTATATATAAGGGTTCCTTAGCATTTAAAAGTATCCCATTAAGCACTTTAGTGCCATACGATATATAACTGATACTTAATTTTAAAGAATCCATTGGCAATCCTGAAATTGAAAAATTGCCATCAAAATCTGTTACAGCAGCTTTTTTTAATGCTTCTATTTGAACAATTGCGCCGGGTAAGGTTTCTCCGGTTTTAGAATCTACCACCTTACCGCGAAGGCTTCCTTGTTGAGCTGAACCAATAAAAACAATTATACAAAAAACACTAAAAAAAACACATTTCATATTCCAAAAAAACACATTTGAGTTAATGTGATGTTAAAATTTATGTTACCAAAAGTTTAATTAAACGTGTTTTTATGCAATAAAAACTTAATATTTACTTAACTTTAATAGCAGCCTAATAATCTATATTTAGCTCATGAGCCAAAATGCTTACAAAATATTGTTAGTAGATGATGAGCCTGATATTTTAGAATTTTTAGCCTATAATCTAAATAAAGAGGGTTTTAGAGTGTTACAGGCCGAAAATGGTAAAGATGCCATTGCGCTTGCCAAAAAGGAAATCCCTCATTTAATTGTACTTGATGTTATGATGCCTGATATGGACGGCATTGAAACATGCCGCGAGTTACGTGAGCAAGCCGTATTAAAGGATGTTTTAATAGCTTTTTTAACCGCCCGGGGTGAAGATTATACACAAATTGCCGGGTTTGAAGTAGGTGCCGACGATTATATAACCAAACCGATTAAACCCAGAGTATTTGTAAGTCGAATAAAAGCCTTATTACGCCGCTTAAACACTCAAATTCCTGAAGAACTTAATCTTCAGTTTGGAGATATACGCATTGATAAAGAAAAGCATTTGGTATATAAAAATTCAGAAGAAATTGTTTTACCCAAAAAAGAATTTAATTTATTTGTATTATTAAGTAGTAAGCCCGGAAAAGTATTTACGCGCGAGTTTATATTAGAAAAAGTATGGGGTGATGAAGTTATTGTGGGTGATCGCACCATCGATGTGCATATACGAAAACTTCGAGAAAAATTAGGTGATACTTATTTTAAAACGGTTAAAGGCGTAGGCTATAAATTTGAATTTTAAACCTTTATACGCGTGGTCATTTAGTTTTATCTGGCTAAAATTTTCTGTTTAAAATTTTATGTGTTAAATCTAATTGCTGTATGTTTTAAATATATAGCTTTTGCGTTTCTTAAAAATAAACTATCTTGTACATATGAAATGGGTGCTGGTATTAACTATTGGGGTGTGTATTTCATACAAAGCACAAAACGAAGAAAATGGTGCAGTTAACTGGCTTACTATAAAAGATGCCCAAATTCAAAATTCAAAAATTCCTAAGCCTTTTTTAATTGATTTTTATACCGATTGGTGCGGCTGGTGTAAACACATGATGCGAACTACCTATTCAAATCCTCAAATTGCAGCCTATATCAATCAACATTTTTATCCAGTTAAATGTAATGCAGAAACAAAAGACACTATTTGGTTTAATGGGCAGCGCTTTATAAGTTCCGGCGGGGGGCCTAAGGCGCCGCACCAGTTTGCCATTCAATTTATGGGCGAACAGCTGAGTTATCCCGCTACCTTGTTTTTAGCGCCTGATTATACTCATCCGTTACTTTCAAAAGGATATTTGGATGAGCAAAAGATTCAATCATTTTTGGTTTTTATGACCGAGCAAGCCTGGCGAAATACGCCTTATGCTATTTTTGAATCCAACTTTAATGCCATATTTAATTCAAAAGCGCCTTCCTTAAAAAAAATAGCACCCATTGGCGATTTTTGTGTTAAGCGGGGTAAAAAAAAATCGATTATACTTATTACGGCACCATTTTGTAATACCGGATTTATAATGGGTAAAAATTTATTAGAAGATTCTATAATAGCCCAAAAAGTACAACAACATTTTCGGTGTTTTGAATTTCCAATCACTTTAAACGATAGTTTAATTTATAAAAAAAACCTGTATAAAACCACTTTGTATAACGGATTTCCAACGCATCAATTAGCCTTGGCGCTGAGTGGCAATAGATTTTCAATGCCTGCATTAATTATTTTAGACGAAGCCGATACGGTTTTAGATATTATAAATTATTACCTGCCTCCTGTATATTTAAATTTTGTTTTAACCTTTTATGGTGAAAACCATTATAAAAAAATGGATTTTAATTCGTTTATGAAAAAGAAAAATCCATGAAACTGATATTAAAAACGACGCTTATACTGTTTTTATTTTTAGGATTTCAAAGTCCGCGTGTTGCTCCAAACTATTTTAACATTTGTGTTTTTAATGACTCGCTCCGTTCAAATTATAAATTAATAAAGGTTAAATACCCCAATCGCATTAATTCTGGCTGGTATGTTTCAGATTCAAGCCACTACCTTTTAAAACTAGATACACTTCATCAGGTTCAGTTTTGGAGATCTGTAATGGCGCTTTCTCCCGATTCTATATTTTGTTATACTTTACCAAACAGGCATGTTATTTGCATAGATGCTTCAAAAGATTTTTCAGCATTAAGCACTCCTGAAATTAAAACATACAAAAACGGATTACGAACATTTTATAATATAGATACATCCATTAAAATTGTACACCGAAGTGGTTTAAAACATTTTTATAATTTTAATGCGATCAACAGTTATTTAAATGCTGCTATTTTAAAATACATGGAATTGGGTGTTGACCCTTGGTATGCGCAAAGTATACTAATGATTGAAAGTCCTAACTTTAATCAATGTTCGGCATCGGGTGCCTGTGGGCCATTTCAGCTTATGCCTAAAGTAGCAAGGCGATTTGGTTTAGTTGTTTCTAAATCAAAAGATGAACGTAATGAAATTAGTCGCGCGGCGCAGGCAAGTGCGTGTTTAATTAAAACTATTGCCATACCTCATGCGCATCGCATATTAAATTTACACGGAATTACAACTTCACAGCACACGGAAACCAAGTATTGGTTTAAACTTTTAGTTTTACATATTTATAATGCCGGCGCCTATAATGTTGAACAAGCCTTAAATACCATTCAGCCCAAAACAGGTGATTTACAAATGATATTTAATCTTTGGCATGCCAGGGCTGGTCAATTTCAAAATGCTTCTCAAAATTACTCCCAGCTGGCAATTGCAGCTTGGTTTGAATTAGATCAGCGTATTCAACTCACTAATTAATAATATGCATATTTTAATTCAAGGATTTATGGGTTGTGGCAAAAGCACACTTGGTCCAAAATTAGCCCAAGCTTTAGCTTATGACTTTCTTGATATAGATCAGGTTTTTATTAGAACTTTTAAATGTTCTATTTCTGATTTTATAGATGATAATGGTATACGCGCATTTAGAACGGCAGAACGTCAAATTCTTAATGCCGTTATAAAATATAAAACGCCCCATGTTATAGCACTTGGTGGCGGAACACTTGTACAAATGCAACTTTTAAAAACCATTTTATCAAAGTGTGTTGTAATTTATTTAAATGTGCCATTGCCAATTTTGCAAAAACGGCTTCGGAAGGATTTTTTAAATCGTCCACTGCTCACCGCGCCTAATGCAAATGAACGGGTAAACATTATAAAATCTCTGTGGATGAAACGTCAAAAGTACTATACCCTAAGCCAGATTGAAATTACTCATAAAACCAAATTACAAGTTTTAGTAAAGCGGTTACATGCTTTTATACCTTATACTGCATAGTACTCAATTGATAATATAAACCTTTTTGATTTTCAATTAATTGCTCATGTGTGCCTTCAGCTTCAATTTTACCATTATGTAAAACCACAATGCGATCGGCATTTCGTATGGTAGCCAAGCGGTGCGCAATAACAATACTGGTTCGGCCCTGCATTAATTTATCTAAAGCCTCTTGAACAAGATGCTCACTAGCACTATCTAAACTGCTTGTAGCTTCATCCAGAATTAAAATTTTTGGATTTTTTAATACCGCACGGGCAATGGCAATACGTTGGCGCTGCCCTCCCGAAAGCTGTATGCCACGCTCCCCCACCATGGTGTTAAATCCGTCTGGGAAAGATGTAATAAAATCCAATGCATTTGCTTTTTGTGCGGCGTTATGTATATCCGTTTCACTTGCGTGAATATCACCATACGCTATATTATCGCGAATCGTACCACTAAACAACAATACATCCTGAGGAACCCAGGCAATTTGTTTTCGCCATGCATGCAATGAAAAATCGGAGATGTCAATTCCATCAACGGTTATTTTACCCCTATCCGGATTATAAAAACGAAGTAGTATTGCGGCTAAGGTTGTTTTTCCAGACCCGCTGGATCCAACAAGAGCAAGTGTTTGTCCGGCATTTACTGTACATGTAATATCATCTAATACTGTAAATTCTGGTCTGGAGGGGTACCGAAACGAAATCCCATCAAAACATATATTGCCTTTCATGGCTTCGGGTTCTATGTTTTGTTTTGCATTAAAATCTTCAGAAATGCCATCAATCAAATCAAATACCCGTTCTGTTGCTCCAATGGCACGTTGTATGGATGCTATTTGCTCGGGAAGTCCGCCCAAAGAACCTGCCACAAAAAGAGATAACATCATAAATGTACCAAAAGATGCCCCCGTTATACTGTGCTCAACCTTTAAGGCATACAGCATTTGCCAAAGAATAAAAAATACAGATCCAAACACAAATACCATAACAAATGAAAAAAACAGACCTCTAAAAATTCCATATTTAAGTCCCATTTTTCGGATGGTATCGGCAACACCTGTAAAACGTGCTATTTCAAATTTTTCATTGGTAAAACTCTTTACATTGCTAATACCCATAAAGGCTTCTCCGGATATAGCATTAGCTTTTGCAATATAATCTTGATAAGACTTTGAAAACTTTCGAATACGTTTTGAAAATAAAATTGCAATAACAGTTAATGGAGGAATTAAAAATAAAAACCATTTTGCAATTACCCATTCTGTTTGAAGTATAAGTAGGGTTAATCCCCCTATACCTACAATCAATTGACGAATAAACTCTGCTAAATTAATCGTAAAGGCATCGCTAACCACACTTATATCGGTTGCAATTCTGCTATTGAGTTCTGAAACTTGCCGGTTAGAAAAAAAAGCCATGGGCATTTGAATAATTTTACTGAATGCATTTAAACGTAATGCTCTAACAATATTTTCAGTTACCTGCGCAAAAAAATAAACTCTGCCAAATGAAAATACGGCTTGTGCCAATAAAATACCCAATAAAATAAAGCCGGTTTTATACAATTGAATTTTAATAGTCTCCGGTGCCAGGTGATCTTCACCGATATAGCCAATTAATTCTCCAGATTTTAATGGAAATATAAGCCCTACACCTGCACTTGCGGTAAGAAAGCAAAGACCTAAAATAAATTTCCATCGTTGTCCACCTAAATACTTAAACAAACGGGTACTTCGTTTTATATTATACCATGATAATGCCGATTTAGGTAATTCCTCTTTTTGAAATGCATTTGCTGTTTCTCCCGGGCGTGCCATATTTGCAAAAGTATTTATTAAACTTGGTTAAATATCTAAAAATGAATGCATTAGATTTAATTTAGTTAATTTTGTGACTTTCTGTTTTAAAATCCTATATTTGCACCCTGTTAAAATTTACGACCTATGAAACGTACTTTTCAGCCCTCGCAACGCAAACGCAAAAACAAACATGGTTTTAGAGAACGCATGTCAACTGCTAATGGACGTCGTGTTATAGCTTCGCGCCGTGCACGTGGACGTAAAAAACTTACTGTAAGCAGCGAAAGCACACACAAATAAATTTTTTATTTATTTATACAAAAAAAGCCCGGATTTTACCGGGCTTTTTTTATGATATATATATGGTTGATTTAATCGCGGATCAGTTTATACTGTGCGGCTTCTGTGCCATTTTGAGACAGCTTTAACAGGTATATACCCTTAGGCTGCTGCGATAAATCCAAGCGTGTGCTTTCAGTGCTGCTTTGGCTTAAAATACGTTGACCGGTTATGGTATACACTTCAATGTGCATAACTTCGGTTATATCCCGCAATTCAAATATG